>CAZLUY010000407.1:0-5008 GCA_964562785.1 uncultured Limnohabitans sp.
TTCGCTGATGTTTTGTGGGAAAGGATTTAATCAAACCTGCTTCAGGTTCAATAGAGACAAAAAAAGACCTCCAATTCTGGAGGTCTTTTTTTGTTAGCTGAAATAACTTTTCAAGCCTTCCATCCTTGTGACCAGATCAGATTCTAATTTTCTATAATCAGATGCTTTCTTCAAGGGAGCATTAACGGAGAAATAATATTTGATTTTGGGCTCGGTTCCAGATGGCCTCGCGGAAATCTTGCTTCCATCCGTTAAATAAAATTGCATTACGTTGGAAGAATCCATATCCAATTTTTCCTCAGTGCCCTTAATTACATTTTTGACTGTTCCTGCCTTTACATCAATTATACTTTCAACAGGTATTCCATTCATTTCAGACGGTGCATCAGTTCTAAAACCATCCATTAGTGCCTGTATTTGTTCCGCGCCGTCCTTTCCTTTCTTTGTCACAGAAATCAGGGATTCTTTATAAAAACCAAACTTCTCATAAACCTCAGCAAGAACATCAAATACGGTTTTGCCCTGAGTTTTATAATAGGCAATGGCTTCAGCCACCATTGCGCAGGCACTGACCCCATCCTTGTCTCTTACAAAATCTCCAACCAGGTATCCATAGGATTCTTCACCACCGCCAATAAAGGATTCTTTTCCTTCCAGATCTCTAATAATTGCAGCAATATTCTTAAACCCGGTAAGCACATTGAAGCATTTCACTCCAAAACCTTCAGCGATTCTATTGATCAGTTCCGTGGTTACAATGGTATTCACCATGAATTGCTTACCATCCAGCTTTCCGGATTCTTTCCATTTGCTCAGCAAGTAGTATGTGAGTAGAGTACCAGTTTGATTCCCATTTAGCAACTCAAATTCTCCTTTTTCATTAGGAACAACTGCCGCATATCTATCACCATCAGGATCACAAGCTAGCACTAGCTCAGCATTTACTTTTTTACCCAGATCCACAGACATGGCTAAAGCCTCTGCTTCTTCTGGGTTTGGATAAATTACCGTTGGGAATGTGCCATCAGGCTCAGCTTGTTCTTTAACTACATGTACATTTTCAAATCCGAAGGCTGATAATGCCGCAGGGACCATTTTACCTGAAGCGCCATGAATTGGAGAGAAGACAATTGGCATGTTCTTGTTCGCCTCAATCGCAGACGGCGATAGGCTTAATCCTTTTACCTTATCCAGATAAATCGCATCAAAATCTTCTTCTATATAATGGAGTAACTCATCATTGCTATCCCATTTTACGAGATCAAAAGAAGTGATTTTGTTGACCTCAGTAATAATGTTTTTGTCATGCGGTGCAACCACCTGTGCTCCATCATCCCAATAAGCCTTATACCCATTATATTCCTTAGGATTGTGCGAGGCGGTGATCATTACACCACTTTTGCATCCATAATGCCTTACCGCAAAGGACAACATTGGGGTTGGCCTCATCTCTCTGAAAAAATAGACATGAATACCGTTTGCGGTCAAGACGTCTGCTGTGGTCTTTGCAAACAACGTATTGTTTATCCGACTATCGTTGGTAATGGCAACGCCAATTTTCTCTCCTGGAAAACACTGAAGCAGGTAATTGGCCAAACCCTGTGTAGCCATGCCTACTGTGTAGACGTTCATTCTGTTCGTACCCACACCCATTAGTCCTCTCAGGCCTCCAGTACCGAACTCAAGATCCTTATAGAATGAATCTGTCAATTCTGTTGGGTCATCAGACATCAAAGATTTTATCTGGTCTTTGGTGACTTGATCAACATTTCCATCTAGCCATTTTTGGGCTCTTTCAGCTATTTGAGCATCTATTTCACTCATGTTTATGGTGGTTAAGGTAAAAAACGAAGATATCGAATTTGTGAAAATTTGCCAGTTAAACCTCTGAGGATTTTGCGGCTCACTGGTTTAAACAAAAATCCAAGTATTGCATTATTTTTGCAGAGCTTAATTGATTTATGAAGCGAGTTTTATCAATCACCCTATTTCTACTTCTTTTTCTAGGTCAAGCTATCGGAAGTAATTTCGATGGAAATGTGATAGATGAAGGAATTTCAACCAGCACTTCTGGTCTTAGTATTGCACCTTTCACCATTGATTATGATTTCGATGGGAAGATCGAGATTTTGGGCAATTCCGGTGAGGGAAAGTCGAAGGAAAAGACTTTGCAATGGGCCGTTCGCAAGCTGGATCGATGGGGAGAGCCTTCCACGATTCACCAAAGCTCCATAGAGCTTTTTGATACTAACTCTGGCAATAACAGGGAAATGTATTTGGATCTTCCAGATCGATGGGATAGGGGTGATTATCTCGAGCTAACATTTGTGAACAGTCAAGGCGAGGAATTAAGCAAGTGGACTTATCCTTTCATGATGCCCAAAGAAATGAATGATAAGGTTCTAGGGCTCTATCGAAGAATTGCGAGACAGCCACTTGAACTTGTAAAAAATCAAGGTGAATTGGTTCTAATAGCAGGTTCTCGAAGGTTTGTCTTTGATATGCGGGCTAATTATTTACGCGAGATTTGGATCGATGAATCAATGATTCCTTTTGCTCAAGCTTCTTATTCCATAGAAGGTATTGAATCCTTGAAAGGGAGAAATTACTACGATTGGAATTCAAATGGCTCTGTTACTGTGACTTTTGAGTTTGAGCCTGCTGATTCAAAGATCTCATGGACAGTTTTTGCTGATGGGAGACTTAGGCTTGACGGGGATATATTTGTATTGGAAAATCAGGTGATGAATTCATTGGGTCTAGGCTTCGACCTCAACGAAAGTAAGCTTGAAGAGGTCAAATGGATTGGAAATGGACCTCAAGGCCAACAGGAAGCAGTTGATGCCAAGTTTGGTATCTGGAAGAATCAGTTCATCGATAAGTCTTCGCCTACCTTCCCGCTGAATGGGGGAGTAACAAGTCAGATTGATCTTTATGCCTTGTTACTTTCATTCGAGAACTCTTCTGTTATAATCCGATCAGATTCCGAGGGATTGTTTTTTGAGCTGCAAAGCCCAATTTGGACCAAGGTGAATAGTTCATTACCAAATAGATCTACATCTAAGTCAAACTTGTGCTTATTCCTGAATCAGTCGGAGTTGTTTAGTGATTATCTGGGTAATATAGAAACCAGCCCATCTGGTGAAAGGGCTTCTAATTCCTCCGTTCGAAAAATAGGGAAGGACTTAACGCTCTGGTTCGATTTTAAATAATCCGTGTCAAAAAAAGAAAAGCCGATCATTTGATCGGCTTTCTTCTTTATAGGTTTCCTCGTAAGGCTTGCTCTCGTTCAATAGCTTCAAATAATGCTTTGAAATTACCCTTACCAAAAGACTTGGCTCCCTTTCTCTGTATGATCTCAAAGAATAAGGTAGGGCGGTCCTGAACAGGCTTTGTGAATATTTGTAGAAGGTATCCCTCATCGTCCCGGTCGACAAGGATATTAAGATCCTTAAGGGGTTGAAGGTCTTCTTCAATTTCACCGACACGATCGAGGAGGTCATCATAATAAGTTCCAGGAACCTCCAAAAACTCAACCCCTCTTTGTCTTAATTCGGTGACAGTATGAATGATGTTGTCAGTCGCGATAGCCATATGCTGAACGCCGGCTCCATTGTAGAAATCCAGATATTCTTCAATTTGAGATTTCTTCTTTCCTTCAGCAGGCTCATTGATTGGAAACTTGATGTAACCATTCCCATTGGAAACAACTTTGGACATAAGCGCAGTGTACTCTGTAGAGATATCCTGATCATCAAAAGTTACCAGAAGGCTGAAGCCCATTACTTTTTCATAGAATTCTACCCAATGATTCATTTCACCAAGCTCTACATTACCCACGCAGTGATCAATGTATTTTAGTCCAATTGGAGTGTTTTGATAGGTGCTTTTTCTTGGTTGGAATCCAGGAAGAAAAACTCCATTATAATTCTTTCGCTCTACAAAAGTGTGGATGGTTTCACCGTAAGTTCTGATGGATGCCGTTTTAACTTCACCAAACTCATCAGTATGAGTTGCAGGATCAGCGAAGGAAGTGGCGCCTCTTGACGTAGTCTCTTTCCATGACTTTTCTGCATCATCTACCCAAAGTGCCAATACCTTAACGCCATCACCATGCTTAGCAATGTGACGAGTTATTTCACTGTCTTCTGACATTGGTGAAGTCAGAACCAGACGGATTTTATCTTGCTTAAGGACATAAGAAGCTCTGTCCTTTACACCTGTCTCAGGCCCTTGATAAGCGATTAATTCATATCCGAATGCATATTGATAATAGAGTGCGGATTGCTTGGCGTTTCCAACATACAACTCTATGTAATCTGTCCCATTTATGGGTAAGAAATCTTGGTTCATTTGTAGTTATTTATTGGGTTTAAATATGGGGCAAAGGTAAAAATTCCCCTGATATAATTGTCCTCCTATTCTTGAGGGTTCTGATTGGTCCATAGGCTTACAAAGCCCAGGAATAAAATGGCCAAAGCCCATGAACCAATAGGGGTTTCCAGGGCCAAAATGATCAAGATCAAATACCAAAGTAAGGCAAAGGAAAAGCCGATCAAGAACTTAAAAGTGGCATAAAAAACAGAGTCCTTTATGCTCGGTTTGATCAATAACCAGATTAGAAAAAGAGGGAAATGGTATATCTTCATCAACTTGTTTTGTAAGCTGGTTCGTTGGGGAATCGGGTTACTAACTGTACCATTCTCATAGAATTCTCTCACGTCTTGTGGAGAAGAAAGGTCAACGCCATTTGAGATCAGCTCCTGAAGATTTTCATCGTAATTCTCAGATGGAATTTCGACCATTAATTTGCTGAGTTCGGATTGTACTGTTTTTGTCAATTTTGCTGTTTCATCAGGCTCCATATCCACAGGTATAGGCTTTCCAAAGATTAAGCGAACAATACTTCCGGTTCTCTGATGAGCAGAAAAATTAATCCCGACGGGGAGTATCACAGGTTTGCATTCGGGGTATCTTTCCTTTAGCCCGAATGCCATTCTGGTAAAGC
>CAZLUY010000408.1:0-4437 GCA_964562785.1 uncultured Limnohabitans sp.
GAGTGAAGATCTCGATTAGCCCCTACGACTTCTACCTCCATGTATGCCATTCCACGCAGGCCAACGGTTATAGAAGGATCTTGCATTGAAATCATGTGAGTATCAGAAATCAGAATTACATCGGCTTTTAGCTTTTCCTTATTGTCAACGACGAACTTCTCAAGATTATCCGATCCAACTTCTTCTTCTCCTTCGATCATGAATTTTACGTTGCAAGGAAGGTCATTTTCAGCCATCATTGCTTCGAAAGCTTTTACATGCATGTAGAATTGACCCTTGTCATCAGCTGAACCCCTGGCGAAAATTGCTCCATCTGGATGATTAGGAGCTTCTTTGATAACAGGCTCAAATGGAGGAGAATCCCATAATTCATAAGGATCAGCTGGCTGCACATCATAGTGACCGTAAACCAAAACCGTTGGCAAGGAGGAGTCAATTATTTTCTCTCCATAAACGATAGGGTAGCCAGCAGTCTGGCAAACCTCTACAGAATCAGCCCCTGCATCAATCATTGATTGCTTTACAAATTCCGCAGCAGCAAAAACATCATCCTTAAATTTTGGATCTGCACTGACAGAGGGAATTCTCAATAAATCAAGTAGTTCGTTAAGGAATTTCTCTTGATTTCGCTTTATGTATTCGTTAACAGCCATATGGTATTTGGGTATTTTCTAAGGTGTCCAAAAATATCCTTTTCACTAAGAAATGCCTATTTTAAACTCACTTTTCAACCTAATTGATTTGAAGATAATCGAATTATGAAAGCCATTATTTGTAGGGAGTTTGGTCTTCCCGAAAGTCTTGAATTTGGAGAGTTACCAGAGCCTGGAATTGGTGATAATCAAGTCCTTATTTCTGTGGAGGCTTGTGGAGTGAATTTTCCTGATGTCTTAATAATCCAAAACAAGTATCAATTTAAGCCAGAGCTACCGTTTTCTCCAGGAGGAGAAGTTGCTGGAAAGGTTGAGGCTGTTGGCGAGGGAGTAAAGAATTTGGCTGCAGGTGATGTGGTCCTCGCACTTTGCGGTTGGGGAGGTTTTGCAGAAAAGGTTGCCGTGGATGCTGACCGTGTATTTCCACTTCCACATGGTTTTCCTGCTCAAATCGCCGCGACAACCTTGTATACCTATGGCACTTCATTTCATGCATTGAAAGATCGGGCCGAAATAAAGGAGGGAGAAACTCTTGTTGTTCTGGGTGCAGCAGGAGGAGTTGGCCTGGCAGCTGTGGAGCTTGGAAAATTGATGGGTGCTAAAGTTATCGCAGCGGCATCCAGCGATGAAAAGCTGGAACTGTGTAAGTCTAAGGGTGCTGATGAGGTCATCAACTATGAGTCTGAAGATCTAAAAGCTAGAATTAAGGAATTAACTGATGGAAGAGGTGCAGATGTGATTTATGATCCTGTCGGTGGTAAATACACTGAAGCTGCACTTAGAGCGATGGGCTGGAAAGGCAGATATTTAGTGGTTGGTTTTGCAAATGGAGAGATTCCGAAAATTCCAGCTAACCTTGCCTTACTAAAAGGCTGCTCGATAATGGGTGTTTTTTGGGGGCAGTTTTCAAAGTTGGAATCCAAAAAGAGCTTCCAGAATATCCAACAGCTAATGGCCTGGATTAAGGAAGGCAAGATTAGCCAGCATATTCACAAGGCATATCCTCTGGCTGAGGCTGCTGAAGCCCTAGAAACTCTGATGCAAAGGAGAATGCTTGGTAAAGGAGTTGTTGTTATAAAATAAAAAAGGGCTGCATTGCAGCCCTTTCACTCTAAATATTTGGGTCGATTATTCTACGGCTCTCACGTTTACTTCTATATTTCCTCTGGTTGCCTTAGAATATGGACAAACCTGATGTGCAGCATCTACCAATTCTTGTGCCTGGGCAAGAGATTCGGCATGAGGAATTTTTACATCGATATCCACTGCTAATCCAAAGCTTCCGGGACCATAATTTCCCAAATGCACACTAGCCTTGATTTCAGAGTCACGTAAACTTGTTTTTCCTGCAACAGCACCAAGTGCTCCTCCAAAGCAAGCGGCATAGCCGCAGGCGAAAAGTTGCTCAGGATTAGTTTTTCCTCCTTCACCGCCAATTTCTTTTGGCATCGCTACATCAAAATCGAGCATTCCATCGTCGGTTCTGACATGTCCTTTTCTCCCCCCGGTATTTACAGCGACTGCTGTGTAATCAATGTTTAGTTTTTCCATGGTTTTTGGTTTTTAATGCTTTGCAACTCTTCTAACAAGCCATGGATATTTTGGTTTAGGACTTCAAGCTTTTCTTCACCGATTTCCGAAATATAAGAATTAAGCTCTTCAAGTTCTGTCTGAACCCTGCCTTGAAGAGACTTTCCTGGATAAGTCAGTTCTGCCGTAACGGTTCGCTCATCCTCTTCACCTCTGACTCTTTTTATATAGTTTTGTGATTCCAGTTTTTTGAGCAAAGGGGTTAGTGTACCGGAATCCAGGAAGAGCTTTTTTCCTATCTCATTCACTCGCTGACCATCTTTTTCCCAAAGACATGAGAGGACAAGAAATTGTGGATAAGTCAGTCCAACTTCTGATAATTTATCAGAAATCAGCTGAATGAAAATTCTGGAACAAGCGTATAATTCTTGAGAAAGGGCGTGAGTTATCAACATTTTCGCGATTTTAATTGAATACAATTTAATAGAACTAAATTAAAAAAGCGAATAATCTGAAATAGGTATTAATACCCGTTTTGATAGGTATAATGAAGCCTTGTATTGGCTTCCCAGTCCTCTATGAAGGATTGATTTTCTGGATCCCACTTTAGTGGTCTCCCCAATTCATGGGCTATATTTCCAATAGTACAAACGGTACATGTGCTATGTCCTATTTCCACAGGAGCTATAGGCTCTTTTCGTTGGATTACGGAATCGATGAAGTCCACATGATGCGCTGAAAATCCGAATTCTTCTCGGGAAAATTCTCTTTTACACTCAGCAACAGAACTATCGTAATTCCCTCTTGAAACGGTAATCCAGCCCTTTTCTCCTATAAACTTGACACCTTGCCTTCTTTCATCGAATGGAGCAACGAGCATCTCAATTCCATTTTCGTAGATATACTTTAATGGTTCTTCACCATTATCAGGAATAATTTCTATGGGCCCATGTCTATCCATGCCTATTCCCCACTGAGCAATATCAAACATATGAGCTCCCCAGTCTGTCATAAGTCCACCTCCAGTGTTTTTGTACCAACGCCAGGCACCCCAGGCATTTTCATTTTGAACGGGGTCTAGGGTTATTGGGGGGTTGAGATCTGGCATGTAAGGCATGTCCGGCCTTGGGCCAAGCCAGGCCTTCCAGTCCAATCCAGCTGGAACATCTTGTCCAGAGTAATCCACATCCTTTGGAAATGGGTTTGGACCCACGTTCGCATAGACTGTTTTTATCTTTCCGAGGTACCCTTTTTGTACCATTCGCACGGCATGTTGGAAATTTGCTCCACTCCTCTGCATGCTTCCAACGGCCAAAACAATATTATTTCTCCTGGTAGCCTTGATGAGATCCTGCCCTTCTTTGACGGTATAAGTAAGTGGCTTTTCCAGGTAAATGTCCTTGCCAGCTTCGCATGCATGGATAGCCATTAAGGCATGCCAGTGGTCTGGCGAAGCAATGACCACCGCATCTATTTCCGGATTCTCTAATAGCTCTCGATAATCTGAATAGGTTTTGACATCCTGAGTCCGACCTCTTTCTGAATAAAGAGATTTTACCCGAGCTTCGAACCTTTCCATTTTGACTTGATAAACATCTGCACCCCCAAGTACTTCTACTTGTGGATTTCTCATAAAATTGTTCAAGAGACCCATCGCTTGTCTTCCAAGACCGATGAAGCCCAGGCGAACTTTTTCGCCCGCAAATGATTGGATTTTTGATGTACCGAAGCTAAGCGTTGGCAATGCCCCAAGTGCTGCTGTGGAAAGAGCCGAGTTTCTAAGGAACTTCCTGCGAGAAAAATTTGATTTGCTCATAGTCTGGATGTCAATATTGAATGATCTTATAATTTATAGCTTTGGTAAGATTTTGAAATCAGAGATTGACAAACGGTAATGAGTAAGTTGAATTACCTGTTCAAAAGAATATATTGAAATGACCATACAACAACTCGAGTATCTCCTTGCTGTGGATAAGCATAGACATTTTGGGCATGCAGCTGAGGCTTGCTTTGTTACCCAGCCTACATTGAGTGCCCAATTGAGTAAGCTTGAGAATGAATTGGGCTTGATACTTTTTGACCGATCAAAGATGCCTGTAATTCCAACCGAGACGGGAAAGCAGGTGATTGCTCAAGCAAAAAAGGTTGTAAGCGAATCAAAGGGAATTCATGAACTGGTGGCTCAATTAAAGGGAGATGTGTCTGGGGTAGTGTACGTAGGAATTATTCCCACCCTTGCGCCTTATTTATTACA
>CAZLUY010000409.1:0-2112 GCA_964562785.1 uncultured Limnohabitans sp.
ATAAGATCATGAGCAAAATGTGTCAGCGGCTGGAGCGGGTCATCATTTAATTCTGAACCAAACACTACTGGCACGTACTCATCCAGTAGCTGTGTCATCATCCTCGCAATTCTTGTTTTTGCCTGACCTCTAAGACCCAGCAAATTGATGTTGTGCCGCGACAAAATGGCCCGCTCAATGTCTGGGATTACTGTGTCCTCATATCCCCAAATCCCTTCAAAGACATTTTCTCCTGATTGCATTTTTTGAATCAGGTTATCTCGTAATTCCTCTTTTATAGTCTTGGGTATATATCCAGCAGCTTTCAACTGCCCGAGTGTTTTTATTTTGAGTAAATCTTCAGTCTTGATGTTTTGGTAGTCCATGCTTAAAAGCGTTTGGTTCTGTTTCTTCGGTAGTCTTCAAAAATTAAATCGCCTAAACCTTTTAGGCTACTATAGTAGGCATTGCCATTATTTACTTTGGTGAATTCCTTCACGAATTCCTTCAAATAAGGATCAGAAGCAATCATAAAGGTGGTCACAGGAATCTTGAGTTTTCGGCATTGAGCAGCGAGCTTCAACGTTTCGTTCAGAATTTTGCTGTCTATACCAAAGCTGTTTTTGTAGTATTTGATCCCCACCTTTAAACAAGTTGGCTTACCATCAGTGATCATGAAAATTTGCTTGTTAGGATTCTTTCGTCTTCGAAGTAAATCCATTGCAAGCTCCAATCCGGCCACTGTATTGGTGTGATATGGGCCTACTTGTAAGTAGGGTAAATCCTTAATTTCTATCTGCCAGGCATCATTGCCAAAAACAATGATATCCAAAGTGTCTTTCGGGTATCGAGTTTTGATTAATTCTGCGAGGGCCATAGCCACTTTCTTGGCAGGGGTAATTCTATCCTCACCATACAAAATCATGGAGTGAGAAATATCAATCATAAGAACAGTGGAGGTTTGTGAGCGAAACTCCGTCTCCTGAACCTCCAGATCGTTTTCAGTTAAAAGATAATCTCCGGAGAAACCGTGATTGACTTGGGCATTTCTCAAAGAGTCAGTCAGTGCGATTTGATCAAGATTATCTCCGAACTCATAAGCTCTTCTGTCAGTACCTCTCTCTTCACCTAATCCTGTATGAGTAGTTTTATGTTGCCCGGATTTTCCTCTTTTGAGTTTGCCGAAAATTTCTTCTAGTGCTGATTTCCTAATGCTTTGTTCAGCTTTGCCAGTGATCTTAAACTCTCCTTCCGGGCTTTCTTCTGTGAGGTATCCTTTTTCTTTTAAGTCATCAATGAAATCTCCAATTCCATAGTTAGGGTTGGTCAGTTGATATTGCTTATCAAGATTGGTTAGCCAGTTAAGTGCCTCAGCCACATCGCCTCCAGTCATGGTCACGAGCTGGAGAAAAATGTTCAATAAGTTTTCAAAAGTGTTTTTAGAAGGGTCCTTGGGAGGAGTATACTTCGAAAAGCGGAATCCTTTCATGCGCTCATAACAAGTTTTGATGCTATCGAGTTTATCTCTTGCATTAAATAAATGAAAATATGACCAACTATAAGACTGTCGTCGGAATTGTGACCGGCGCACTGATCATCTTTACGACGCTGATCCAATTTGAACTCAGCATGTTTCTGATTTGGTTGATGTTCCTTATCAGCCCTTTTTTAGTAATATGGATGGTTTGGTCTGTCCTTGTGGCCCCAGTTGAGATTAAGGAAACCTTTGAAGAGCAGTGGTATCAGGATATTAAGAATTCTGACTTATAGATTTTTTTAATACTTTCCAGCAGGTATCCTGATTATGCAACCTGCTGAACTCCATTCCCAAGTTATAAAAGCCAAAGCGAAAGAGCTTGGGTTTGATTTCTGCGGTATTGCTAAGGCGGAATTCCTGGAAGAAGAGGCCCCAAGATTGGAGGAATGGTTAGACCGGAATTATCATGGGAAAATGGGCTATTTGGCCAATCATTTTGATAAGAGGCTTGATCCAACCAAGCTTGTTGAGGGGGCCAAAACAGTTATTTCTCTTGCTTATTCCTATTTTCCAAAAGAGACCTTACCAGAAGGGTCAGCAAACATTAAGCTGGCCAAATATGCATACGGGGAGGATTATCATTTTGTGATTAAGGA
>CAZLUY010000410.1:0-4872 GCA_964562785.1 uncultured Limnohabitans sp.
AATGGTTGCTCCATAAATTCTACCCCCAACGCTTTCAGTTCTTTTGAATTCTCAATAGTCTCCTCCACTCCCCAAGCACAGTTAGCATCAATTCTAAAGTTGGATTTCGTATGCTTCCTTAATTCCCTGACAATTTTCAGATCCTCATGCGTTCCTAATTTGATCTTATAAATAGGCCAATCCAGTTCCTTCATCTTTTCCACCATTTTCTCAACAGTATCGATTCCTATTGTGAAGTTGCTCACCGGAATTCTGGATGGATCCAAATCGAGGAGTTCAAATAATTTCTTTCCCTTTCTTTTTGAATAAAGATCCCAGGCAGCCAGATCCAAAGCACATTGGGCGAATGGATTAGTTTCAAAAACCTGCTTTCCTAATTCCCATAGTTTTTCAGGATTTCCCCAATTATCAGCTTCAACAACCTCACGGAAGGCCTCAAGTCTCTCCGACATATTCTCGATGGTCATTCCGTAGAAAGGATTAGTAGTGGATTCTCCCAAGCCTTCTAATCCCTCACTTTGAAGTCTTACAATCAAAGTATCCTGGATGTCCCGACTTTGGTGAGCAATGGTGAAAGTATGCTTAAGAGGAAGGTCTTCAACCTGATAATGTAGCTTCATAGGGTGTATTTACTTTTCATCAAAAAGTGGAGAAAAATCAGGTCTATTTACATAGTTTTAAAGCCCCGACGATCATCTCCCAATTTTGCTATGAAAGATAATTTGAAAAATCTGATTCCACTTTTTTTACTTCCACTGATTTTCATTTTCGGATGTGAAAATACTCCTGAAGGTGATGAAAAGATCCTCAGCGTAGAAGAGCTTGAAAAAGTAGCTGATCAATTCAAGGAAGCTGCCATAAAAAATCGTCGATTTAATCATGCTGATTTACAACCATTAATTCAAAAGCACTCCGATGCTTTCGAACTGGAAATTATTGGTGAGTCTGTAGAAGGGCGAAGCCTTACAAGTCTGGATTGGGGACAGGGAACCACCAAGGTTTTGCTTTGGTCTCAAATGCATGGTAATGAAAGCACGGCAACCATGTCTCTTTTTGACCTTTTCAATTTTCTAAAGGCGAGCGGAGATGAATTTGATGAGCTAAGAGAGACATTAAGACAAAACTTATCTCTACGATTCATCCCTCTAATCAACCCTGATGGTGCTGAAAGATTTCAGAGAAGAAATGCACTAGACATCGATCTAAATCGTGATGCGATTTCTCAGATATCTCCGGAAGCCATAATTCTAAAAAATGCCAGGGATGATTTTGAACCTCACTTTGGATTTAATCTTCACGATCAGCAGGTCTATTACAATGTGGGGGATACCCCTAAACAAGCGACAATCTCCGTTTTGGCACCAGCATACAACGAGGAGCGTGAAGTGAATGAAGTACGAATGCGGGCCATGCAGGCAATAGTGGGAATGAATAGAATTCTTCAGCAAGTTATTCCTGGTCAGGTAGGTCAGTATAACGATAGTTTCGAGCCAAGGGCATTTGGAGATAACATCCAAAAGTGGGGAACCAGCACAATTCTAATTGAGTCAGGTGGATATTTAGGAGATCCCGATAAGCAGTATATCAGAAAGATCAACTTCATGATCATCTTAAATGCACTCTACCAAATGGCGACTGAGGGCTATACCTCCTATACTGAAAAGGAGTATTTTGATATCCCTGACAATAGAGTCAAACTGGTGGATCTATTGATTCATGAGCTTCAGATTCCGGTCAATGATCAGCTTTACCCAATTGATCTTGCTATACGGAGGAGAGAAGTCACGGTGGGACAATCTTATTTCGTGAACGGTTCGGTCGATGATGTCGGTGACATGCAGGTTTATTTCGGGATGGAAGAATTTGATGCAACTGGTCATCAACTAGTTGAAGGGCAAATCTATCCAAAGGAGTTTCAAAGTGTTTCGGAACTGAATCAAGCAGAGGCACTAGAAATACTAAAGCAAGGCTTTATTGCGGTGAGAGTTAAAGAGTTTGAAGAATCAGAATTGCACAATCTTCCCATCCAGGTATTGGGAGAAGCAGAGGATTCAAAAACGGGTTGGCAGCTAGGAGAGAATCCTAATTTCTTCATTTCAAAAAATGATGAGCTAACCCATGCAGTTGTCAATGGGTACTTAATTGATCTGAATGAATCGCTAGATCAAAAGCTGATGCAAAAGGTCTATTGATGTTAAAAGAGTATAAGGATTAATCAAAACCCGTCGAATGGCGGGTTTTTTGATTTTTTGGTGTCAACCAAATTCTCCTAATATGAAATCATATATCCCTGCCTCGCTATTTGCTCTTGCAATCGTAATATCTTCAATTGTATTGGGCTATTCCTTAATTAATCGAAACAATACAGGAGGAACCATTAATGTGACCGGGCTTGGAGAAAGCAATTTTACTTCTGACTTAATTGTTTGGGAAGGCAGCTTCAGTAGAGAGAATGCCGACCTTAAAAAGGCATATCAAGACTTAGAAATGGACAGGAAAGCCGTCCTTGCCTACCTTGAATCTAAGGGAATAGAGAGTTCCAAAATTGTGTTTAACGCAGTAAGTACTAATCCCCAGTATCAACAGAATTACTCTAATGATGGGAAATACATGGGACAAACTTTCACAGGTTACAGGCTTAATCAATCCTTGAAAATTGAATCTACAGAAGTAGAGTCTGTGGAGAAAATATCACGTGAAGTGACAGAACTTCTCAATCAGGGAATTAGCTTTTACTCGAATCCTCCAAGATACTACTATTCGGACCTGGAGTCCTTGAAACTTGAAATGATCTCGAAGGCAACTGAGGATGCAAGAATTCGGGCTGAACGTATTGCTGAAAACTCTAAAGGGAATCTTGGAAATTTGATAAGTGCAAACATGGGAATTTTCCAAATCACTGGTCAGAACTCAGGCGAGGATTATTCGTGGGGAGGAACCTTCAATACAGCAGATAAGAAAAAGACCGCAAGAATAACGATGAAGCTTGTTTTTAAGGCAGACTAAGAAAACAATTTCAGTCTCAAAGGATTGTTAAAGAGTGAAGTTGGTATTGATTTTATTCTTTCTTTTTCAGTCCATGTTATTGGTTGATTTCTCTCAAATAGATAACCTGTATGGTTGGAGGATTGTGGACGATGGGGTCATGGGAGGGCGTTCTCAAGGCAGCTTTCTTGTCAATGAGGAGGGAATAGGTGTTTTCAGTGGTTCCGTTTCCTTAGAAAATAATGGTGGTTTTTCCTCATTACGATACCGGTTACCCGAAAGGCTTGAAATCAATCAACAATACGCCAAACTCACCGTGAAAGGAGACGGAAAGAAGTATCAATTTCGAATCAAGCGATCGCTTCGAGATTACCACTCTTACATATTTGACTTTAAGACCACCGGGGAATGGGAGGAAATAATTGTCCCACTTGATGAAATGTATCCAGCGTTCAGGGGAAGAGTCTTGAACATGGAGGATTTCCCAAGCGATATTATTGATGAAATTACTTTTTTGGTGGGGAATAAGAAGGCCGAGGATTTTCGGCTGGAAATAGCCAAAATCGAGCTTCTTTAGTCTATGCTATAACCAGAATAGAGCTCCTGAAAAACTCTGAGATAAGACTTAGCCACCTCATCCCAATCGTACTTTTTGGTTAGTCCTGATCTTGCAGAAGCTCTCAACTCCGTCATTTGCTCAGGCTCGTCCTCAGCTTTGTGAACAACTGATTTCACGGAATTCGAATCTTTAGAGAAATACCAGCCATGCTTTCCGTCTTGAAGCATCTCTTGGTTAAAGGGTGTGTCCAAAGCTAGAATAGCACATCCATAGCCTAGAGCTTTTAACATTGCTGGATTTGTACCTCCATATTCATGGCCGTGGAAATAGGCAAAACAATGCGAGTACAAACCTGCCAGTTCATTAGGGTCGTTAACGTAACCCGTAAAAATCAATCTCGGATCATCCAGGTTTTTCAACCGGTTTGCCCAAGGGTCATCATATGGCACATCTCCTACCACTACTAGCTTTCGTCTGGATTTTGAGGAGAGAAATCCTTCAATTATCAAATCAGCATTATTATCAGGAACAAGGCGTCCAACAATCAAAAAATAATCTCTGCTTTCAAGACCCCAATTTTGAATAGTATCATTCCCAACATTTTCCCTGGGGTTAGCGCCATAAGCGATGACTTCTGAGTCCGTGTTGAATTCCTCTATATAAACTCTTCGCATTTCATCAGAGTCGTTTATCACACGATCATACCATTTAGTAGACATCTTTGATGCCCAGTAAAAGTATTTGCTTCCAAAGCCCTTCCATTTAGGCCTAAGCCATTCCAAACCATCCACATTAATGGCTGTAGGCTTCCCAAATAATCTGGAAATAATTCCAAAGGGCCCATTACCACTATTGACAACAAAAATCACATCCACATCTGAAAAACATGCATGAATCATAGAGCAAAAAGTATGAGTCAACTGGGTCAGACTTTTCTTTTCTATTGCAGGAGTATAAATGCATTCAATTCCGTTGACGAATCGAGGTCGAGAATCAAAAAGTGCGCGATGATTATACACCCTTACATGAACATTCATTCTAACCAAACGCTCACTGAGCTCCTTGATCATAGTGTCATATCCACCATAAACATAAGGGTAACCCTTGGCTCCCATTATGGCTACTTTCAGCCTTTTGGTAGGTATCGCCATAGATGATCTATTGTTTCCGCCTCGAATTTTTCCTCCCCGTATTCTTCGAGCACACGCGTTCTTCCATTGGCTCCGAAGGAAATCCGCTTTTCTTCATTTTCAATCAATTCAGAAATTGCCTCCACAGCTGCATCCACATCACCAATAGGAATCATATATCCGGTCTCTCCTTCTTTT
>CAZLUY010000411.1:0-3331 GCA_964562785.1 uncultured Limnohabitans sp.
GCATATGCCTGAATAAAGTTCGCATAGGTGGTAACTGATAACTGATAATCCAGGGTTCTACGGGCAAACTTGTAAAGGAAGAATGGAGTGTCGAAATCAAAGGTCCCATAGTTGAAAACCATATCTCGACCCGAACTCATATCCAAAACCCGGATGGCACTATGGCCAAAAGCCGAGTAAAGCTCACTCCCAGGGTCACAGGTCAAAAGACTTATCCTAAAGACCTGAGCCTTAGAGATATTAACTCCAAGAAAAAGGAACAAAAACAGACCTACTAATACTTTATTTTTCAATTCTTTTTAGTTAACTTATTATACTTTTTCAGGAATTTTTCGATGCAATTTTTTCAGCTCAATATTCCTCTCGGTGACTTTTTTACACGCCGAATATACAGGTTATTCTTTTCAATTTTGTTGCTTGGACTCACCTGCAGTTATCTCTATTGCCAAGATACTAATGCCTATCGCACCATTTCTTCTGGACTGTTTTCTGATATCGGAATCTGGGAAGTTTATGATGGCATTTCATGGCAGTCTGCAAGTTCGATTCCGAGTTCTTCAAATGACATCTACATAGATCAAACGCATACTTTGAGTCTCTTAGCCAATCAAAGTGTTAAATCCTTATTTATTAATTCTGAAACAGGCGCTGGCCAAAAGCTCATTCTCAATGGAAATGCTCTCGAAATTCATGGCACTCTACAAGCCTTCTCTGGAGCTGCACCAGGCTCTCCCACAGGAACGTGGAACTCTACAAATTGGATCGGTAATAGTATTGATAGTAGGCTGGTTTTTAAGGGTAATTCCAGAATCATAATACCAAAAGATGGCTGGAGCGGCTTCTCAATCAGAAGTCGATATTCCGTCATCTTTGATCCTGGGGATGGTACAGAATTAAGGATTCAGGAACCATTAAAAAGTATGAGATTTATAGTCATGTCGGGTACTCTCATACAGGAGCTTGACACTTCGGTAAGCCCAGGTGACTGTGCCTCTTTATCCTTCAATACAGAAAATTTCTTTGCCCTTGATGAATATGGAGAGCTAATCATTGAAGATGGCGGAATTTTTATATCAGAATGTAATGAGGATATCATTTTCCGATCATCTACCAAAAGTGCTGCTGACCTCGAACTAGAAGATGGAGGTGAAATCATTCTTCGGGGGGATAATCCTGAGATGGAGGTGGTCAACTATCAGCTGGATGGTAAAATCACATTCGAATCAGGCTCTTCTCCCAAAACATTTGTCTCCAAGTCCTATAGCACTTCCAACCTACCTCTTACCCTTCATGATCTGGAAATCCGCTCCTCCGAAGATCTCATCCTTCCAGCAAACCTCACAATAACCGGAGATTTGATCCAAAGTAGTTCTGGAGAATTCGACTTTACCTCTACCAGTCTTGAACTCTCTGGTTCAGACAATCAACAGATAAATGACTTCCCCTTAATCGTTTGGGACTTGACTTTGAACAAACCTATAGGAGAAGTTTCTTTGAATCGAGACCTTACCATCCTGTCTACCTTAAACCTGATCGAAGGCGGTTTAGACTTAAATCAAAACGAACTAAACGTCAATTTACTTGGGACAGGTGGTTTGAATTATGTTGATGGTTATTGGCGGGACTTATCTCTATTCACCTATTTCAATCTACCCTCCACCTTGGATCAAACTAATTTCACTCTTCCTTTTCTAGACCAATATCAGGGTGGGATTAGAAAAGTTCAACTGTTTGGCAATTCTCCAAATGGGAACCTGAGTGTTTCATTCACGGAATATGAAGGAGCTGATTATGACCCGATGTTCTCAGATTCTGATGGTACCCCAATTCTTTATCGCCTATTCAGTTATTTCACTTTTTCAGGCTTATCTCCAAGTGCAAATTCGATGGAGCTTAGAATTTCAGCGGATGAGTTGATTGTTGATAATGTCGATGACTTGAGGATTGTTGCAACAGGATATCCAGCTCCTGGATCTCATCTCCCTGGGCTAGACCCTTCAGAACTTTGGGCCAGACGAACCATCAATTTTGAGGATTTGGAAGGTCCAAACTTGACAATTGGAAGTTACCGAACCCTGAGTATACTACCTGTTGCCTGGTTGGATTTAGAAACCAAAGTTTCTTCAAATCTTACCCTTATCCATTGGACTGTAAGCAGCGAAAAAAACAATGAAAAATTCGAAATCTATCGCAGTTCGGATGGACTGTCTGAGTGGATAAAATTGGGTCAAATAAATAGCATAGGTGACACAGCTAGTCCAAGGGTTTACTCATATCCAGATAGTACAAGATCAAGTTGGGAAACGGCATATTATCGAATTAAACAGATAGACCTTGATGGGCAAAGCACCTGGTCTGAAGTAACCAAATCGGATCCAAGCTACACACCAGAGTTCCGCATTTTTCCAAATCCTTATTCATCAGGCCCCATCCAAACAGCCCTTCCTGAAGGTTTCATTGATTCAAGAATCCATGTCTCCGTGTTTTCTTCGACCGGACGTCTCGTTTATCATGGGGACTTCAATAAGAACATATTAAACAGGGTTCTTCCTTCATTACCTTCTGGGCTCTATGTCATTCAACTCGAGAATTCTACCAGTAGAATTATTTCTCGCTGGGTACGGAAATAGTCCCCTCTTTTCTCTTGAAGATTTTCTTATCTTCAGAGCTTAACCCTACCCCAACCTATGACTGTATTACTGGTTTTACTCAGTATTTTGATTCTTGTCCTTTTGATCGTTTGGGCCAAGATCAATCCCTTTCTCGCTTTTCTTATCGCATCAATCTGCGCCGGATTCTTTTTAGGTATGCCCCTGGAAGGCATCGCTAAATCAGTTCAAACCGGAATGGGCAAACTATTAGGTGATCTAGTGATCGTAATTGTCACGGGAGCCATGCTTGGTAAGTTGGTGGCTGAAAGTGGTGCTGCTCAGCGAATAGCTGGCTTCCTGATGAATATTTTCGGTGAAAAATACATTACCTGGGCAATGTCTCTAACCGGTCTTGTGGTAGGAATTCCACTATTCTATAATGTTGGCTTTGTCCTCCTCGTTCCTTTAGCCTTCACCTTGGCTTACCAATACAAGCTACCTGCAGTTTATGTGGGCATCCCTCTGCTTGCAGCACTTTCTGTGACTCACGGCTTTCTTCCCCCACATCCTTCGCCTGCGGCTCTAGTCGCCCAGTTTGAAGCGAATATGGGTCTGACGCTTTTCTATGGGATGCTTATCACCATTCCAACTGTCATCATAGCAGGACCCATTTTTGCAAAAACGCTGAAAAAGGTCAAAGCAAAACCATTGGACACCTTTCAGGCAGAGATCAGACCTGA
>CAZLUY010000412.1:0-2504 GCA_964562785.1 uncultured Limnohabitans sp.
GCTTATAGGTCATTCGTTCATGGTCAATACCCATTAGATGCATTACTGTAGCTTGGAAGTCATGAACATGGACTGGATTGTCAACAATGTTATAGCCAAACTCATCAGTTTCACCATAGACCATTCCCGACTTTACGCCGCCTCCGGCCATCCAAATTGAGAAAGCTCTAGGGTGATGATCTCTCCCATAATTGTCCACAAGAATTTTGCCCTGGCAATAGTTGGTTCGGCCAAATTCTCCTCCCCAAATGACAAGAGTTTCATCTAAAAGGCCTCTTTGCTTCAAGTCTGTAATCAAGGCTGCGGATGCCTGATCTACATCTTTTGCCTGTAGGGCCATTTCATTTGGTAGGTTACCGTGCTGATCCCAGCCCTGATGGTATAGTTGGACGAATCGCACTCCACTTTCAGATAGTTTTCGTGCGAGTAAGCAATTAGCAGAATAGGTCCCTGGTACCAAACAGTCGGGACCATAGAGCTTAACAATGCTATCAGGCTCCTTGGAGACATCAGTCATCTCTGGAACAGCTGTCTGCATTCGGTAAGCCATTTCATATTGGGCAACTTTAGCAGCTATTTCAGGATCGTTGAATTCTTTATAATTAATTTCATTCAGCTCTGAAATATGATCCAGCATTTTTCTTCTCTCAGCACGACTCATAGATTCTGGGTCCTTGAGGTAAAGCACAGGATCTTCAGAATTTGAGAACTGAACTCCCTGGTGGGTTGCATCCAAAAAGCCATTGCTCCAAAGCTTGGAATAAACTCCCTGACCATTTCCTTTTCCTCGGCTTAATAGCACACAGAAAGCTGGTAGATTACTGTTTTCACTTCCCAAACCATAGCTCAACCAGGAGCCCATACTAGGCCGGTTACCAACTTGAGCTCCAGTTTGGAAAAAGGTAAGAGCCGGATCATGATTTATAGCTTCGGTATGCATTGATTTCACAATACAAATGTCATCCACTATGCTAGCTGTATGAGGGAATATCGAGGAAATCCATGCTCGGGATTCTCCGTATTGATCAAAATTGAAATAGGAACCCACTAAAGGAAAGGAATCCTGATTTGCCGTCATTCCCGTTAACCTTTGTTCACCACGTATGGAAGCAGGAAGTTCCTCACCCATATTTTTATTCAAAAGTGGCTTGTAATCGAAAGTCTCTAGTTGAGAAGGAGCACCATTTTGAAAGAGATAAATCACCCGCTTGGCCTTTGGGGCAAAATGCGGAATGGCATCCATTATGGCATCCTCATTCGGCTTGCCACCTGAAAATAAATCAGGAACCAAAAGAGAGCCCAATGCAGCACTTCCTACACCAAGACTAAGCCTAGAGAGGAACTTTCTCCGGTTCATATTTAAACCATGTTCTAATACCTCTTTTTCCATGTTAACTCTTGGTTATAGTCTCTTCCAAATTATAGATACTCATGATGACCTGCATTAAAGCGGCTGTTTCGGCTCGAATGTCTTCTTCTTCGAGCGGATACTCACCAACGCTTAATGTAGACTTGACTTGATCAGGGTTCTCTTCAAAGCGTTCCAATTGATCCTCAAAATAATCTTCCAAAATGTCTAATTCATTAGAGGCGATTTCCCTGCAAACAATTCGTTTGAAGGCATCTGAAATAAGATCCTCTGAGCTTGAGTCTTCATCCCAAAGATTTGTAGAAAGGACTCTTGCCGCTTCCAAGACCATAGGGTCATTCAACATCACAAGTGCCTGAAGGGGAGTGTTGGTTCTGCCTCTACCCACTTCGCATCGATCCCGATTACTGGAATCAAATATGATTGCTTTGGGAGGTGGAACAGTCAGCTTGATGAAGTTGTACAAACCTCTTCGATAGAGCTTTTCACCTCTGTCCTGAACATAGGTAGCCAATACACCACGACCTGAAGTTGCAGATTCCCAAAGTCCATCGGGCTGATATGGTTTGACACTTGGTCCTCCAATGTCACGGATCAATAATCCACTACTTGCTAGCACAATATCTTGAATATTCTCTGCTGGTAATCTAAGTCTTGGAGACCGAGCCAGATACAAATTTTCGGGATCTATTGATAAATGCTTGGAGTTCACCTTAGCCGATTGTTTGTAGGTGTCAGACATAAGGATTTGCTTAAGCAACCTTTTGATGTCCCATCCATTTTCCATGAAGTCTACAGCCAGCCAATCCAGTAATTCTGGATGCGTAGGTAAATCACCTTGCATTCCAAAATCTCCTGCTGACTTCACGATTCCTGTGCCGAAGATTTCTTGCCAAATAAGATTTACAAAAACGCGAGCAGTTAATGGATTGTCTTCATTGGTGATCCATTTAGCTAATCCTAAACGATTTTTCTCCAAGTCTTCATCGAATGCCATGATTGAGTTGGGAGTGCCTGGCGAAACCGGAACGGTAGGGGCGTCATAGACTCCTCGATCCAAAATATAAGTAGTTCGCTTATCCTTACCTTCGAGTTCATCCATTACAGAGATACTCAGTTTGGTTGTATCCGAATG
>CAZLUY010000413.1:0-2762 GCA_964562785.1 uncultured Limnohabitans sp.
AATAAAGGTAGTGAAGGAAGCTTTCTGAAGAACCTGTCAATGTTTCTAAGACAAACCAAAGCTGCATTCTTAAATAATACCAAGGTAGAGCCAGCTTTAAGCGTGACTAGTGAGAAGTATGACAAAGATCCTCAGGCTGAATTCCTGAGAATTTTAGGCCAAGAACCCTACTCAAAGGAGTTTTTCTTCAGATTTGGTGCGAATGCTGCCAATCGATGGCTTGAACCAGAACCTGAGGAGGGAGTGGATGATGAACATAAAATTAATTGGAATAATATTAGTCAGGTTTATAGTCCAGGGGAGCTAGCTAAAACTTATAGCCAGTTATTGTCTGGCTTGGGTCATAAAACTCCGACCACAAGAACAGCTGCTATTTCAAAAACTGGTGTTTATAAAAACAGGTACAATGAAGGTAATTTCGTTTTAGGAGATTTGGTCCAGGATCCATCACTCTCCCAAGAAGCCCTGGTAGAAACGGATAAGGGTAGTAATTATATTGAATGGTTAAGCAACCAGAATAGCCTTTCAGCTGCCACTAATCTTACTTTCAATGATTTACCAAAAGTCAATATCGACGGCGAGGATAAGGTTCAGTATACCATTTTGCTCGCCTTGATTCGTGGAGCGTTGGTTTATGAGAAGAGTAGACCATTTGCCACAAAAGCGCTGAATGCGATTAAGGACCTTGATGTCCCTACTTTGGAGAGGCTAGTTTCCTCTCACTTGGATCTGGTTAGTTACAGGCTTGATGCTTGGCTTACTGGGTTGTCTGATTATCGATTACGGGAATTAAGGAAAACCAATGCAACTGGTACCTACTTGGGTGCATATGGATTTGTCCATGACTTGAGACCTCGTGAAGGAGTTCTAGAGGAAGTAAGTCATCCACCAGAGGGACTAGAGTCTCCCAACGGTAAAGAGATTCATACCTCAAGCGCCAATCAGGGTTTTATTCATGGACAGAGCCTTAATCATGCAGTCACTGCAGCAGTACTGAGGGCTGGTTATAATTCTATTAAGGAAAAGGGTGATAATGAAAATGCCCTCGCAATAAATCTTACATCACAACGAGTTAGGAAAGCGCTGCAATTGCTTGAAGGTGTAAGTAATGGTCAAGAAACGGGAGCACTTCTCGGATATATGTTTGAGCGAGCTTTACATGAAAAGTATAAGACTGGTTCCGGAGATCCTTTAGAAATGGATGTATATATCTATAGGCTAAGGAGGAAGTTCCCCACGTATTCCGATGTGAATTTGGATCCTACTAATGTGTCTCAAAGTGAATCCTTGAAAGCGGCGAATGTAGTAGATGGCCTTGCAATTATTGACCATTTTCAGGCGGAAGCCGAGAAACTTCAATCATATGATGAGGATAAAACTCTGGTTGATAATTTAATCGTAGGAAGCGGCCAGAATATTACTTTCAGAGGTGAACCTTGGGGGCTCACTAATGAAGTTCCCAATCCATCTGTAGTGCCTACAGGTTCGACCAAGGCCTTGGAGAAGAAAAAACTCAGAGCCATAATCCACGAAATAGATAATATGGCTGATGCTCTTGATGCACTCGGGGACCTGGTTACCGCAGAAGGAGTTTATCAGCTTGTGAGAGGTAATCATGTGAGAGCTAGTGCCGTGTTTAATGCCATAGCCGAAGGCAAAGTACCTCTCGATCCTGAGATCATTAGAAGTATGCGGGAAGGTTCTATGGTCACTCACAGAGCCATAGTTCAAATACCCAAAACCACAAATTTAGATAGCCCTTGGCCTGGCGTAGATGCAAGTCCTCGAAGTGTGATGGAGCCTTCTTTGAATAATTGGCTTGCAGCTAAAATCGGGGATCCAAGTAAGATCAGCTGGAAACTGAGTCATGGTGATTCTGAATCTTCAATGTCACTAGTTGATTTGAATATGCAGCCAATTGATTTGGTTCTGTTAATTACTACCGGGGGTGAAGAAAGTCAGGATGAATTAAATGCGAGATGTATCGATTTCTTGAAGTCCCTGCATCCAGATGTGGAAGCAGATATTGAGATCAAGTATAATCTAGCTGGATCACCTACAGATTTGAGCTTTGGAGAGGTTATTTCCATGGTTCAGCATCTTGGAAAACTGATAGGAGCTTCCAGGTCTGCTGATGCTCGGGATTATAAGATACCTGAAGATGAAAGTAATTTTGGACCCTCGGCAGCTGGAATAGATACTGCGGAATTAAAAGGTCGAATGAATCAGGCACTTAGTGATTACTCAGCTGTTTTGGATTCTCTTTCTGCATATGAGACAGGTAAAACCAGCTACTCTGACCCGGAAAAGGATCTGGCTTTAGCTTCATTAGAAACTCTTGCCAGCTGGGGATTCCCTGGTTATTATCCTACTAACCGAGATGAAAATGTTTTAGCCTTAGCACAGCGATTAATTGCAGCCAAGGGCAAGATGGAAGAAAATATTGCCTTCGCCGAAGAGGGTCTGGCCTCTTTGGAATTTGAACCTGATCAAGGTAAATGGATAAATTTCGGTACTGATTTTGGGACAAAGCTTTTCGGAAGTGGTTTCAAAATTTTGACGCATGTAACCTTATCAAATCATGACCAATTAGATGGTCAGTTAACCATGCCATGGACAAGCAGTCCGTTGAGGCATCATCAAGAGTCCTTTTTGCAGGATTGGTTGTCGAGTGTATCACTTGTCCGGGACAGACTCTCTACATTAGACTCTGTTGGCTTCCTAGCTGAGATTTTTGGCACTGACCCTGTAAGCTTCAAGCC
>CAZLUY010000414.1:0-1612 GCA_964562785.1 uncultured Limnohabitans sp.
AGCTGTTGGTTGATTCCCTGGCCCGGTAGCCCAATCGCCAGTGCAATTCTTCTTTGCGCAAACCAGGTAAGAAGAGAATAATCGCCATTGTTAATGGAATAGAGTAGTCTGGGAATCACAGGTATGTCGTAATAATCATCAATATCTAAGCGTAAAATGAGAGCAAGTCCAAAATCACCTATTTTTAGCTCCATTTCTTTTCTTGTTAATGGGTTTTTAACGATTACTGAGACAGGATTTTCTTTTAGCTTTTGCATGGTGTCATTTACCAACTTTTCAAAGGCTATGGAAGTCATATCAATTGTACTATCTTGTTCTACCAAATCGCCAATTATCTTCACATGCTCGTCCAAGTATTTTGGAAAATTGAAGGCTTGATTCGGGGCATCAGCGCCAACCAGAATAGCTCTATCAACTTGATCAGAAAATAGTTCCATGACCGTCATCCCAATGTGTGAACCATAACTAAAACCAAAGACGGTGTATTTATTATACCCCAGTGCTGTCATTAAATCATTTACATCCTTGGCGTGTTCTTCTATGTTATATCCAGAGACATCAACCTGCTGCTGGTTGAATTTCTCCAAAGCAGCCTTTGCTACTTTCTGGTAGTGCTGATTGGCTATGTCTTCTGATATGAAAAAGTCGGTGGGGAAGTCTTCTTGCCAAATATAAGTAAGTGCCTCATCGCTCGAACCCCTTCTATCCAAAAGGATAAGGTCTGCTACCTCCAAAAGATCAATTCTGTCTTGCAAATCTTTTGGACTATCCGCTTCCCACGTACTCAGTCCATCACCGCCTTCTAAATAAACTACCGGAGAAGCTGGCTTCTTTGATAGACTCTTGAGATATACATATTTCAACTGAATCTTTCTGCTCGATAGATCATTCCGATTTTCCGGAACTTCCAGATATCCTACCTGTCCTTCAACCTTCAGACCTTCGGAGGTTTTAAATTTCTTGGATTTTATATGGATTAGATTACTCTGACCAAAGCTGAAGTTGGTCAGGATCAGTGTGCCTAATAGTGCGATAAGTATTTTTCTCATTGTTCGTTTTTTTTTCCAAAAGTCTTAGTAGACCGGAAAAAAAACAAACGAATGAAGTCTTAAATGGCCATATGAAACTCTTTCAGGCCTGAGAGTCGATAAATTGTGATGGGGTTATTCCTGTTTCTTTCTTAAACGCACGGTAAAAAGAAGCCTTGGATCTAAAACCTACTTCTTGCCCTAAGCCTACGATCGAATATTTTTTACTCTCCGATTCTCGCACTCGTTTCTTAAATGCCTCCACCCTATGATAGTTAATAAGGTCGTTAAAATTGGTGTTGAGCGACTCATTAACTACATTGGAAAGGCTGTTAATGGGCCAGTTCAAATGGTTGGCCAATTTGGCAATAGTTAAGCCTGAATCGCGATACAATTTCTCTTCTTTAAGTAGCTGTAGTAATTGCTGTTTTCGCCTTTCCAGTTCTTCTTCTGAAAAACCAAACCTAGAGATGCGATCAGAATAGTTTTCTACCAAACGGGCATATTTTATCAAATAAAGATAACCCAGTAGGAAAATGCATAGGCTTAATAAAATTCCCAGGGGTTTATAAATAAGAGCTGAA
>CAZLUY010000415.1:0-5820 GCA_964562785.1 uncultured Limnohabitans sp.
CTTGTCTTGTTCTTGTGCCAAAAGAGCAAAGGGCATCAAGACCAAGAAGAGGGTTCTTAAAAGTTTAAACATGATGTATTCCTAAAGTGTAAACGGAATATATGTTATATCTGAGGATTATTTACCGTTTAATCGGAAAACCTTTTAAAAGGCTCTAGGAATTTAGAAAGCCCCGGCTAAGAATTTCTTCTATTTTGAGAACATCAGAGGTTTCCTTAGAATAAGATTAAAAACTATCCGGACTACAATAAATAAACCAGTAAAAATCAGAACCAGTGGCCAACTAAATTGAAATAATAATTCGTCAAATGGCCATGTTAAGCGATCGATAATGGGACCAAGGATTGCCATATAGGAGATTACCCATATCATGAAGGCGACTGCCTCGATCCACACAGTCTTTTTACCGCTTAACTTTTCTAACAGTTTTTTAACTGAAAGGACAATCAGTAAAAAAGATAGAAAAGCACAGGCATTGAATAGTAACCAATAGAAGGGGTGCTCCTCAAAGGTAGAGTCGGGTCTTAATACATGCTCGAAGTAATCATAAATTGTATAAAGCAGGAATAGGCTGGAAAAAATGAATAGGGGGCCTAGTTCATCCAGTTTTTGTCGTATGGTCATTGATTACTCTCGCAGTTTAAATAAGACATTCATCAACTCAATATTTGGAGCTTCCTTGATTTCATAAGCCTGAGGGATGCTCTTCGCCAGATCCGAATTTCTAAATTCTTGTAGTGATTCTGATGAATCCCAGATGTATATACCTCCATAACTTCCGGCTTCCGAAAGTTTGACATAATACTTTTGAATAAGTCCGGGGATAGCCTTGAATTGAGATTCTCGCTCGTGTGCTTTTTTTAATAATGCCTCTTCAGAAAGATCTGATTTGAGCTTGATTACTTGAATGATCATAAAAGTTGTTTAGATGAAAAATGCTTAGTAATGATTTTTTCTCTTTTAGAGAGTTTCCAAAAGTTTAAACATTGGATGATTCTGAGTTCTTCTTTTCCTTCCGTTTAAGAATTGCACCCAGGATAATCATGAAAATTGAAGGCCAAAAAGTGAACATAACCAAGGGGCCGGTTCCCATTGCAAAATTTCCGGCCTCCAATACTCCTAGGGTATCCAAACCCATTATCAAGAAGAATGGGAAAGAACCAATTACCAGAACAATGATGCCAATCCTCGAAAGAAGGTGAAGGTTTTTCCAGTTCAAATTCATAGCAGAATATACCTAAATTATCCCTTTTCACCTATTTGGTCAGGTTTGGTTAAAGCCAAAAAAAGCCTCAAGCATTTATTCTTGAGGCATTTTCAATTGGAGAGCTTATTGAATTTCTGTAGTCACTCTAGGAACCTCCTTTGTCCAAGGACTGATGTCCAGTTTCTTTGGATTTGGAAGAAGCTCATCTAGTGTGTTTCCATCGTATAGCCTTCCGTTTTTGACAACATGTGTGATGGTGTTGGTATTTCGAATGTCCTCTAGAGGATTACTATCCATAATTACCAAATCCGCCAGCTTTCCAGCTTCAATACTTCCTAACTCTTTGTCCAAGCCGAGTGCTTCAGCACCTAAAATCGTGGCTGTTTTCAAAGCATTTATTGGGCTCATTCCTCCACTTGCAACGGCCCAAAGTTCCCAGTGGTAACCTAGTCCCTGAAGCTGTCCATGAGAGCCTACGCCGGCCAAGCCACCTGCTTCGACCATGTCATTAATACCTTCGGCATGAAGTGGGAATACATGATCCTGAGGAGAGAACCAGCCTCCAAGTCCTCCAGCTCTTCTTCTGGCCTTAGAGTTCAACTCATTATACGGAGTGAATCTTGACAATTTTTCATCGCCAAGCGGACTTTCATTAGTGTAGAAATAATTCTCAGCCCATGGGCCGCCATACGCAACAAGCAAGGTAGGTGTAACTGCCATTTTGCTATCCGCTATTGTCTTGATTACATCGTTGTACAATGGATGAATTGGAATAGCATGCTCGTGTCCTGGATATCCATCGATTAGCTGAGTCATGTTTAGCTTATAGTCCAATCCACCTTCCGTGGTAGGCATTAGTTTTTGCTCCTTGGACGCCATGATGATCCATTGTCTGTGCTGGCGGTTTCCTACCAAATACATCTTGATGTATTGAGTATTGTAGTATTTGCTATACTGCTTCAGGATATTCTTGGTCTGATCAAGGGATTTTAGATTATACATCCAGAAACCGACACCAGGGCCAGTTGAATAAACTCTAGGGCCAGGTACCATCCCAGATTCAACCATATCCGCATAGGTAAGCACATCCGTGGTGGCTGTTTGTGGATCTCGAGTAGTGGTTACGCCGTAAGCCAGATTGGCGGCGTATATCCAAACCGAATTTTTATGAAGACCCCAAGTAGGCCACATATGAGCATGTGTATCAATGAATCCAGGAGTAATGGTTTTGCCTGATACATCTACTACTTCAGCTCTTCTTGCTTCAAGCGTTCCCGTCGGTCCGACGGCCTTTATCCGATTATTTTCAATCAGAATGTCTCCATTTTCAATGACCTCCTCACCATTCATAGTGACGATTCGAGCATTCTGAAGAAGCATACTTCCTTCAGGAGTGTCTTTGGCGTAATAGACTTTTACCTGGTTTTCCTCGGGTGCGTACTTGGCTTTTTTCTTTTGCTCAGCCTTGTAGATACTATCGGCCTTGGCCTTTTCCTTATCTTCTTTGAATAATTCAGCTATTCGCTTTTTCTCTGCTTTTGCCAGAGAGTCAGCTTCTTTAACCGCAGCTTCTCCCAATGCCTTCAGTGTGGCTACACTATCTGCGTCGGCAAGCATCTTGGCCTTTTTAGCAGCTTTTACAGAATCTTCAATAGCCTCTGCTCTTTCTATGTCATAGACCCAGTGTCCATTACCGAGTGACCAGTGAATCTTTTTTCCATCAGCTTCCCAGAAAGGCCACTCACCACCAATTTCTGTCAATTGGCGTGAAGGGAAGGCACTAGATGATGGGTTACCAACATTAATACTAGCTGGTTTACCTGCTCTCGGGATTGTTACCACATAGACATTGTTGTTCACTTGTGCCAAAGCTTTGTTTCCCTCAGGCGCCATAAAAATGGTGCTGGCACTTGAAGCCTGCGGTCTTGGCTCTCTTGAACTTGATCCCTCTGGAAGCATGCAATAATTAACCGCAAGCGCTTTGGATCTTGGAAGACCCATGATGTATTCCACGGTACCTTCTTCTGTTGTTACACTGTGACCATGATCTTCATGACCATCGGCTACCGTTCCGAATGTGGTAATCCCTGATATCTTCGCGTAAACCTTTTCATCGTTTCCTTGCCAATTCACGCTTAAAAGGGATCCACCTCCCTTGTTAAGGAAAACTCGTGAAGTGTCTTTGGTGAAGTGAACATTGCCGTAGTTACCAGCATCCATAATTTTTCTTGGCTCTCCACCAGATGCTGGAATCCAAAGTAATTCGGCTTCAGATCCTGAAAAACCAGGGCCTTCGGCATTCTTTAAAACTCGACGTGGACCTTTGAAGAAGGCAATTCTATTATCATAGCTCCATGCGGGCTGCATATAAACTCCAGGCTCATTGGTCAGTCGGGTGGTATTCCCTGATAGGCTGGTTTTGTAAACGGCACCACCTTCTTCCTCATCCCAGGTAATGAAAGCCAATTCAGTCCCGTTTGGATTCCAGGTTGGCATTGCCTCGGTGAATTCATTAGAAGTTAATCTCTCCGGAGTGCCGTTTGGATAATCCATCACATACAGACGATTTAAAGCCGTGAAGGCGAGCTTACTCCCGTCAGGAGAAGGGACTCCGTCGCGAATTTGAGTAACCAAAGCATGAGTGGTGTCTTTTACTTCATAGTTAAAATATAGCCTTGGCCCCATCGCCAATTCCACATCTACTTCAAAAGGGATTTCTGTAGCCGAGCCACTACTGATATCTATTTTCCAAACCTTCCCGCCGTAAGAAGTAATTAAATGCTTACTGTCGGGAGTGAATGAACTTGCTGGAAGTACTCCTTGAGGAGCAATGGATTCCTGATCGTCTCTTTGGATAGGGTAGGCTAGCCATTTTTCATCGCCAGTTTCCATGTTTCTGGCAACAAGTCCAGTTTTGTTTTGATGTCTTGAGCCATAAACCATCCATTTTCCATCCTTAGATAAGGTTGGTGTAAAGGCTGAACCATATCGACTGGATATGTTGGTTACTTTGCCTTCTTCAAAATCATATGTCCCCAATTGGTACTGAGGCAAAAGCGCATTATAGTTCCAGGATCCATTTCTATGAGAGAAATACACTTTTTCACCATCTGCGCTCACGACAGGATCAATAGTCTTGAAGGAGGAAGATCCGGTTACGAGCTGGATCCCTCCTCCTCCGTCTTTATGATACATCCATAGTTTCGGAATTCTACGTCCTTTACTTACAACTATGTATTCTCCATCTGGCGTCCAGGCTGCACCAGGAACATCGCCCTTTTTGTCTTTGGTGATCTGTACCGTATCCTTCTTCACCATATCGATATACCAAAGGTTGTCGCTTCCGGCTCTATCTGACGTGAATAGGATTTTTTCTCCATCCGGAGAAAATCTAGGATGAGTTTCATATGCCATCCCTCTGGTAATCGCTGTTGCTTTACCTCCGGTAATAGGCATGGTGTAAATGTCTCCGAGTAAATCAAACGCGATCTTTTGACCGTCTGGACTGACGTCTATACTCATCCATGTTCCTTCATCCGTAGTAAACTTCATCTCCCTTTCCGGCTTGAGCGGAAGGTCTTTGAATTTCGGATAGTCAAGAGAGTCTTTTTTTGTGCTATCTGCTTGAACTATTGGTATTTCGAGACCTATTGCAAAAAGGTCTAGAGACACAAAAAGCCCTGCCATCAGCATGGATCCAATTAATCTTTTCATGTTGGTGTTAGGTTTTGGGTATTAAGATTTCACCTCAAATACGGTGACGGGTTTTGCTTTATTTTTAAGGGTAAACACCCCTAATTCTTCATAATTGAAGGTGTTTGGAATTTTTTCCTTGTACTTTTCTAAAATCAGAATTTGGCCTGGGTTGGCTTTGGACTGTAGTCTCGCAGCCACATTTACGGTATCACCGATGACCGTATAATCCAATCGCTTTAAAGAGCTCGAACCTATATTTCCGGATACCATTTCCCCACAATTGATACCAATGGAGACCTTTGGGCGGAAGCCAGATTCTTTTGAGAATTCAGGAAGTGCATCGATTTTGTCTCTAATAGAAATAGCTGTTCGAATTGCTCGCTCCATGTAGTCTTCCCCTTGATAAACTGCCATAACAGCATCTCCAATGAATTTATCAATGCTTCCTCTTTCTTTCATGATCTCGGTGACCATCAGGTCGAAGTAGTCATTCAAAAGTCCTACTACGGTGTTTGGAGATTCATTTTCTGAAATTGCTGTAAATCCACAGAGATCAATAAAAGCCACCGCACCTTCGATAGTCTCATTTTTTAGAATGTTTTGCTCTACAGCCTTTTCGCCCATAAAGCTCAGTACATTTTCATCCACGTACATCTTCAGGATGTCATTTTCCTTGATCGCTTTGAGATTGGACTTGATCTGAGTGACGTATTGGATGGTTTTGTCAATGGTAATCTCCAGATCCTGGAAGTCAACTGGTTTGGTGATAAAGTCAAAGGCACCCAGATTCATGGCTACTCTAATATTCTCCATATCCCCGTAAGCCGAAATAATTACTGTTTTAAGCAAGGAGTATTTTTCCTTAACCCGTGATAGCAAAGTGAGTCCATCCATCTCAGGCATATTAATGTCACTGA
>CAZLUY010000416.1:0-8093 GCA_964562785.1 uncultured Limnohabitans sp.
GGCGAAACGTTAGTTGGGCAGACAATTACCTCTGCTCCTACTGCTTTCAGGATATCGATTTTCTCTTGACTTTGCTTATCAGCCATTGTGAAAATGCACTTGTAGCCTTTGGCAACAGCCGCAAGTGCTAAACCCATTCCTGTATTTCCTGAAGTTCCTTCGATAATTGTGCCTCCAGGTTTAAGAATGCCTTCTTTTTCCGCATCCTCCACCATTTTAATGGCCATTCTATCTTTCATAGAATTTCCTGGGTTAAAGTATTCAACCTTCACTAGGATTTCACCTTTAATGCCTTCGTTGACCTTATTCAGTCTGATCATCGGGGTATCCCCAATGGTTTCAATGATGGAGTTATAAATCATGGTATTCGGGTTTAGAATTCAAAAGTAGTCTAAAATTTGGCTCGGTCTCTTAACCTTCTTTAGAAAAATAAAATTCAGAAATTCTAGACTTCCTTGAATTCAAGTCTCTTCAAAATATCCAAGGCCACATGCAGCAATATGAGCGAAACAAATGTCATGGAGATGGCCACAGTTAACATCACGAATACAAATTTCTTAGTTATGGCAAATACTATAACACTTACCACAAATGCTGGGATGAGGCCAAAGAGTAAAATCCCACCAATCATCAAAGGCTTAATGAGAAACTTATCCCAGCTCTCTTCAAGCCCAATTTGAGGTATCAGGTTAATGGCAAACCCAGTTAAGTAAAAAGCGACAATTGATACCAGGAAAGTAGGAATAAGGAGCCAATCCAATCCTGCAATGAACACAGAAGGAATAATCATAACTCCGCTAAAAAGTAGGATTTGAAATATGTCAAGCTTGATTACATTGAAGAATTTGGAAGTCCATGAATCAGGCACCAAAAAGAAATAGGGTTTTTTCAGATCACCCACAGAAGTTCTCCCAATTCCCGAAAGGAAATATATCAAGAGGAGAATCATCATGTATCCGTATAATACGACATGTGAGAACCAGTCAAAAAGCGACAGCACAGAGAAAATGATTCCAACTCCGGCAAAGATCAGGGCATATAAACCAAAAAGAGGATGATAATCTTGCCTTGAAGAATGAACATAACTTCTCCAGTAAAAGGCCTTTCCTCCAACACCAAAATCTGGCAGAGCCAACTTCTTACCAGCATTCAAGCTCATCTGAGATTCGCTTTGCTGTTTTTTGCCTCTTACCTTTTCAACCTTCTCTTCGTTGGTCTTTGTAGCTTCAAGAACATCCTCATAGTAATATCCTGAAAACTTCAGCACCAACCTCACCACTACAAAATATGCGATACCATAAAGCCCTATAAAGGATAGGGACATCCACATATTTTGATGGGAGAGATAATTGATGATCCCACGACTCCATCCGACCAATGGGAATAAATCAAACCAAGAAGAGGAAATCCAGGCAAACATTCCTTGCCAAAACTTCTCTGCCATCAGCCCTGGTATGAGAATCATTGCTCCTAAAATTACTCCCAGAACAATCACCCCAGTTCGGATATACTCCATTACACCATATTTGGTATGTAGGGTATACACCAAAAAACGAATCGGGGAAATCATAAAAAAGAAAAGAGCAAAGCCCAGAATCATAAAAAAGATGTTACCAAAACTCAACTCCCACTGCTCTGCAAGCTGGCTTGCTCCATAGGCCACGAATAAGATTCCTGCACCTAAGGACGGCAGCAAAGAGCGCCCCATGTAATATATAAGTAGGTTCGCAGGTTTCACGGGACCAGTAAATAGCAGATTAACATCCGCCATTTTGAAGAAAGAAACATTCTTTTTTGTTGCCCGGTATAGTTGAAATATCAAAATTCCGAGGGCTAGAAGTGTTACTCCGCCAATGATGTTTTGCATAGCAAAATTCACCTCAGGAATTCCATCGACAGATGGAATGGCTTCCTGAGCATCGTCCACTTTGTCGAATCTGAGCCAATAGATGAAAAAGAAATACCCCACAATGGCAGCATAGGGAATCAGCCTCAATGGATTCTTAAGAATTAGCTTGATGTTGTTCAAAAGGATCAACAGATCCTTTCTCAGCAGCAGTTTAATCTCCTTCATCAGCAGTCAATTCTAAGAAGAGATCTTCCAAACTTGCTCCATCACTTTGGGCTGCTTGTGCTTTCAAGTTTTCAATGGAGTCATTTCCAATGATCTTTCCAGACTTCAGAATCATAATCCGATCAGCAATACTTTCGACACTATCTATCAGGTGCGTACTGACCAATATCGTTTTACCCTGCTCCTTGAGTTCTCTGAAAATTTGCCTTGTGTTTTTTATTGCTTTTGGATCCAGACCAATCATAGGCTCGTCAAAAAACAAGACCTGTGGATCAGGAAGAAGAGCGCAGCAAATGGAAACTTTTTGTCTCATCCCTTTGGAAAGATCCCTTCCCAACTTGTCGGCCTTATCATCCAGTTCAAAAAGTTCGAGGAGTTGATCCCCTTTAGTCTTCCAATCTTTTACATCATATGCCTGAGCAATAAATTGCAAATGCTCCTTTACGGTCAATAAATCATATACATATGGCGTTTCTGGTATGTAACTAAAAAGTCTCTTGGCATTAACACTCAAATGATCATAGCCTCCCAAAGTAATTTCTCCAGAAGTTTTTCGCAGAAGCCCCACGATACATTTCATGGTTGTGCTTTTACCAGCACCATTTGGACCGAGAAGCCCTACAACCTCTCCTCCACCTAATTCAAAACTTATATCGTCAACGGCATTTTGCTTACCATACCGTTTAACCAGATTCGTGACTGAAAGCATATTATCCTTTTAAAAAGAAACCTCAAATAAAAATCAAAGTTCAATAAACTTTGGACTCTTTTTTGCAAAATAAATTCACTCTCAAACCTACTCATTATGAAAAATTTAGCAACCCTTATCGTTTTACTTTTTGCAATCACCACTGCCCATGCACAGAGGGAAGGAGGATTTAGAATGGGGATGGATTTAGGACTAGCCGTTCCAAACGGTGGTGGAATAGGCGGAGTCCTTAACCTTGAGCCCAAGGTCAACATCAAAGAAAATATGAATGTAGGTCTCCGTTTTGGAGTCGCAGGCTTAGCAAAAGATGTGACTTACTTTGATATCACGGAGGATTATGAAGGAGAAATTTCAGCCAACGCATCCATCACTGGAACTTTTGATTACTACTTTCATAAAGGTGGAAGCAGAGTTGCTCCATTCGTGGGAGCTGGATTCGGATATTTCGCCTTAAGTAGCATTGAAGTGGATAGTGGAGACTTTGATGATCCGGATGCTTTTGGAAATCTGGAAGCAGATTTTGAATGGGCACCAATGATTAGAGCTGGTCTTGAACTCTCTAAATTCAGAATGGCTGTGGAATATAATTTTGTCCCCAAAAGCAATCTCCAGAATACTGAGGGCGATATTATCGGAGAAGCCATTAACCAATACTTCGCTTTTACCCTGGGCTTTTATGTTGGGGGTGGACGATGGAGAAACTGGAATAATTACTAATTGAAACAAAAGCAAAAAGAAAGGCGATGATTGATCATCGCCTTTCTTTTTAATTCTTAGCCCCTGCCAGAAGGTACAAGACTGCCATTCTAACCGCCACACCATTCTCGACTTGATTGAGAATGATTGACTGATCTGAATCAGCGACATCAGAGTTCAATTCTACTCCTCTATTTATTGGACCTGGATGCATGACAACAATTTCCTTATCAAGGGAATCAAGCATAGCTTTATCGATTCCGTAATAGAGAGAATATTCTCTGGTACTTGGGAAGTATTTGATTTGTTGTCTTTCTAATTGGATTCTTAGCACATTGGCCACATCGCACCACTCAAGAGCTTTCCTCACATCTAATTCCACTTTTACCCCGAGGCTCTCAACGTACTTTGGAAGAAGAGTGATTGGACCACAAACCATCACTTCAGCTCCTAATTTCTGTAGACAGAAGATGTTTGATAAGGCCACCCTGCTATGCAAGATATCTCCAATAATAGCTACTTTTTTCCCGGCTACATCACCTAGTTTTTCCTGAATGGAGAACGAGTCAAGTAAAGCCTGAGTCGGGTGTTCATGAGTACCGTCTCCAGCATTAACCACATTTGCACTGACATTTTTGCTCAGAAAATGTGGTGCTCCTGGACTAGAATGCCGCATTACCACCATATCCACTTTCATAGATAGAATGTTATTCACGGTGTCCACCAAACTCTCCCCTTTTTTAACGGAACTATTGCTTGATGAAAAATTAACTACATCAGCAGAAAGTCTTTTTTCCGCTAGTTCAAACGAAAGCTTTGTCCTGGTCGAGTTTTCGAAGAAAACGTTGGCAATGGTAATGTCCCGTAAAGAAGGAACCTTCTTAATAGGACGATTAATAACTTCTTTAAAATTTGTCGCAGTGGACAAAATCAACTGGATATCCTCAGCAGTAAGGTCTTTGATTCCTAGTAGATGTGAGGTACTGAGCTGAGACATATTAGTCATTTACTTTTTCTGTGAGCCATATGGCATCTTTTTCAAAACCATTCTTTTTCCATTCAACCATTACATATTGGCTATCAAGGGTATGTACCTTAAGTCCGTAATAATCTGGCATGATTGGATAATCACGAGTTAACTTTCTGTCCACTAAAACAAGAAGTTCCACTTTTTGCGGCCTTCCAAAAGCAATCATTGCGTCCATAGCAGCTCTAACTGATCGACCTTTGTAAAGAACATCATCAACAAGCACCACTTTTTTACCTTCAATCAAGAAGTCAATTTTGGTCTCATTGGCTTTCAAAGGAAAATCCCTCCTTCTAAAATCATCTCGATGGAAGGTTGCATCTAGATATCCTGATGCCACTTTGACACCTGAGATTTGCTCTAAGGTCTCGACAATTTTGTCCAAAAAAATAGGACCACGTGGCTGAAGTCCAAGGAGTACTGTGTTTTCGAATTGATCGTGAGTCTCTATTAATTGATGACAAAAACGCTGGAGGATGATGTCAATCTCTTCTTGATCTAGTACAAGCCTTTTTTGCATGGGTCAGATTTGCGGGTAAATATAAAAATTATTTTCCGTCCACTGTTTCTACCAATTCAAACTTATCACCGTCTACTAACAGCTTTGATATGAAATAAACATCCTTGGTTTCCTCCTTATTATCCTCATTGAGAAACCTTACTCTTTGGTTTCCAGATAGAATGTAGTATGGCCCATACCAATGTGATAATTGAATGCTGGATGGATTTGTATCCCTAATCCTTTCTTCTGGATTAGTTAACTGGATATCAAAATCTTCATCCTGAAAAATCATCTCACCATTTTTGAAGTAGCTCATCTTAATGGTAAGATTTTTTACAAACATATGGTACACATCATCCCCTACTACAGCCATTTCTGCAAAAGGCTGTGGGTACAATGTGGTAAAATCATCATATGTGCTTGAATTGTCCCAAAGAACATTTCCCTCTTTGGCTACCCTCATGAAGTGGGCACTGATATAATTGTACTCGGTAGTAACTGCCAGCGCAGCGGGATTCCCTTGAAATCTAGAGTTGAACATATCCCCAACGAAAGGAGTGTATCCCATTCTATTTAGCTGGTCATATCTGTAATACCTTCCAGGTCTATACGCTCCAGGACGATTACTCCCTCGACTATTGATGATATTGTAGTGATCGAAATAGATGAAGAAAGAATCATCTTCTTCAATTACCGATCGAATAGAATAGACATTCCTGATATTATTGCTTTTCCCCTTCTCTATATTCTTCTCAATTTCTTTAAGGCGTTTATCTCTTAACTTTTCCGGGAGGTAATTGAAGAAATTAGGGAAGTCTTCAAGTGTATAAGTTTTGAAATCATACTCACCAAACTCGTTGATTTCCATAATGTACATTCCTTGATAAGCATCTCGCCTATCAATGCCATAACTACCTACCATTGCTTGTTCATATACCAACGGTGGAAGAAGGACCCCTTCCAGAATCTCCTGATTATTATCACCGAAGCTGTCGACTCTTATTTCTCTTAGCAAGTTCCCCAGAAAATCATAAGTATTGATTAGCAATTCCCGGTTCTTGTATTGTCCTTTTCGGCTAATTACAACTTGCAAAGCATCAATTTCGGGGAGCTTCTGAATTTGGAGGATTTGGGTATCATTGCCGTAAATTCCTTGAATGGTATGGACGCTTTTGTCTCCTAGATCATAAATCTGAATGGCAGGCCTTCCATCGGCATCACCCATGAAAATTGCCTTTTCATTCTCTACCAGAAACTCAAGTAATTGCATGGAAAGAAGGTTTTTTGCTTCATATTGAAAGCCCTCATTCGTACTAGGATCAATCCTGAAAATATATTTATCTGCGTTCGAATTACTTCCTTTCTGGAAAAGCAAATAAGCATCACCATCGCTATAATCGTAGCCGACTAGATCAAAGCCTGGTTGAACTGCATACTCCAATAAGCCATCCTCCGTCTGTAGATTGAAGTCCATTTTCATGAACTGAAGGTTATAGCGAAAATTCAGACCTTTCTCAGGAACAGTTCGGAAAGCAACCAAGCCCTCGTCAAGTCTCATCAATTCAAAGGTGTCATCATAAAAGTCGGAGGGCACCTCCACCCTGGATACAAAGTCGATCTGGGCATTTGCTGAAATAGCAAAAAGCAAGGATGTTATAAATGCTATAAGGCTTCTCATAAATCGGGTGACAGAATCAAAATCTAAGTTAATTGTACGTCCTTTACATTGAAACAATATTTAAGCACATTTGTCCTCATATTGGACGTAAAAAAACTGGTTTGGATCGAAAATCAATTCTAAAAAAACTGAAGCTCACCATTCAATTGATGGAGCTCCATGAAGAAAACCCTTTCAAAGTTCGAAGCTTCCAGAGTGCATTAAACTCTCTGGATCGAATGGAACAGGATTTTACTCAGATGGAAATGTCAGAGGTAGGGAAAATACCTGGTGTCGGAAAAAGTATTCTGAGCGTAATAGAGAATCTAAAATCAACCGAATCCCATCCCCTGCTAGATGAATTGATAGAGAAAACACCTACTGGGATTTTAGAGGTTCTTCAGATTAAGGGCTTAGGCCCAAAGAAAGTTAAAGTTCTGTGGCAAGAATTGGGTATTACAAGTACCCACGAACTTATGGAGGCTTGCCAGTCTGGCAAAGTAGCCAAACTAAAAGGCTTTGGAGAAAAGACTCAAAACACCATTATCCAGAACCTTGAATTTCTAGCCTCCAACCAAGGGAAATCCCTTTATGCCGAAATTGAAGAAAAGGCAGAGAATCTCCTGAATGAATTGCAGAAAAGCCTTTTCAAAGGTGATCAGATTGCCATAGTCGGAGAATATGCCAGGAAAATGGAGATTGTGTCCAATCTCGAATTCCTTATCGGGACGTCAGACTTTTCTGGAGCGGCAGAACAGTTATTCAAGATAGAAAGGATTGATTGGAACGATAAAAATTCCGGTCCATTCACCAAACGGGGTAAGATAATACCAGAGGAATTACCTATAACTTTTCACCTGGTAGATGCCGCAAGTTTTGCCCAAGCACAACTCATGCAATCGGCATCTGCAATTCACCTTTCACTTCCATTATCAGAAAATAAAACAATGGCAGAAGCCATAATGGAAGGTGGATATGAAAACGAGGAAGAGTTCTTTAAGAAAAATGAGCTTCAATTTATTCCACCTGAACTCAGAGAAGGAATGGATGAGATTGAATTAGCTAAGGAGAATAAAATACCAGAATTACTTGAGGAAAGGCATCTAAAGGGCATCCTCCATAATCATTCTACCTATAGTGATGGAAAGCATACATTAAGACAAATGGCAGAGCACTGTCGCGACCTTGGCTATGAATATCTGGGAATTTCAGATCACAGCAGAAGTGCATTCTATGCAGGTGGACTCGAGGCTGAGAAAATCGTGAAGCAGCATAAGGAAATTGATGAATTGAATAAGGAGTTAGCTCCGTTCAAAATTTTCAAAGGAATTGAAAGTGATATCCTGGCAGATGGAAATCTCGATTACCCAAATGATGTACTAGACAGTTTTGATTTCATCGTCGCATCCGTCCATTCAATTCTCAATA
>CAZLUY010000417.1:0-2971 GCA_964562785.1 uncultured Limnohabitans sp.
CAATTTAGTCAGGGGCTAGCCTTGGGAATTGCATTTAAACGCAGTACCTTCCCAGAGGATTAAACAAATATTAACGATTTTTTCTTTGGTGTTTTGATTCTTTAATATTTATAATATATTTGAATTCATTGTGGTAGTTAAATAATAGTTGGTTTAGTTTTCAAATAAAGGGCAGGAGATTTTCTCCTGCTTTTTTATTATACACCCTTCAAATAATCCAAAAAAAAGCCCATTCAGTGAATGAGCTTTGTACACGCGGAAGGATTCGAACCCTCAACCCTCGGAGCCGAAATCCGATATTCTATCCAGTTGAACTACGCGTGCCTAGAATATTATTCTGTTTAGTTGGCAAGTACTGCCTGAACCTTTTCCGCTGCTTCTTTGAGCGTGATAGCCGATTGAACTTTCAGTCCTGACTCATCAATAATTTTTGCTCCTTCCTCAGCGTTGGTTCCCTGAAGTCTTACAATGATTGGAACTCTGATGTCACCGATTGATTTGTAAGCCTCAACTACACCATTCGCAATTCGGTCACATCTAACGATTCCACCGAATACATTGATAAGGATAGCTTTTACATTAGGATCCTGAAGGATGATTCTAAATCCAGCTTCTACAGTCGTGGCATTTGCTCCTCCTCCTACATCAAGGAAGTTAGCAGGCTCTCCACCAGAAAGCTTAATCATGTCCATAGTCGCCATAGCAAGACCAGCACCATTCACCATACAGCCTACGTTTCCATCAAGCTTTACATAGTTAAGGCCAGATTCACCAGCTTCTACTTCCAAAGGATCTTCTTCAGCAAGATCTCTTAGCTCTGCCAGGTCAGGGTGTCTGTACATGGCGTTGTCATCAAGATTTACTTTGGCATCAACAGCCAAGATTTTGTCATCAGACGTTTTCAACACTGGGTTGATTTCGAATTGAGAAGAATCTGTTGCTTCGTATGCCTTATATAGTGCAGAAATGAATTTTACCATTTCCTTAAATGCCTTTCCAGATAGACCTAGCTTGAAAGCAACCTTTCTAGCCTGGAAGCCTTGTAGACCAGCCTTTGGATCGATCCACTCCTTAATGATTTTCTCTGGAGTTTTTTCCGCTACATCTTCAATGTCCATTCCACCTTCAGTAGAAGCCATGATCACATTGGATCCGGATGCTCTATCGAGAAGTATAGATAGGTAATATTCTTTTGGCTCAGAATCACCTGGATAGTATACATCCTCAGCGATCAATACCTTGTTTACGACTTTACCTTCGGCACCAGTCTGATGTGTAACCAAAGTTCCACCCAGAATCGCTTCTGCTTTTCCAGAAACCTCCTCTAAGCTTTTTGCTAAAACCACACCGTTTGATCCGGTTTCATTGATTTTGCCTTTTCCTCTACCTCCGGCATGTATTTGAGCTTTTATCACGTACCAAGATGTGCCAGTATCAGCGTTTAGCTTTACTGCAGCTTCGTGGGCGGCGGCTGGGGTATCCGCTACTATTCCTTCCTGGATTTTAACTCCGTAGCCTTTTAATACTTCTTTTGCTTGATATTCGTGAATATTCATTCTTTCTGAATTTTTGCCCGAAGTTAAGCCGTCTGAGCGGATATATCAAACCTGCATTTCCTCTTTTTTATGTAAAAAAAAAGCCTCTTCCTTGGTATTGATTCTTTTCTTCTAATTTCGTCCTAAGATTGTAAGTCAAAGCATGCTGAAAGCCAGAGATATCCATAAATCCTACGGGAACCTACACGTATTAAAGGGTGTAAATCTTGATATAAAAGAGGAGGAGATTGTGTCTATTGTTGGCTCCTCAGGAGCTGGTAAAAGTACCTTATTACATATTTTGGGTACGCTTGATCAGCCGGATAGTGGAGAGGTAAGTATGGAGGGAAATTCTCTTGGTTCCTTTTCAAAGGATGATCTGGCAGATTTCAGAAATAAGCAGCTTGGCTTCGTCTTTCAGTTCCATAATTTGTTACCCGAGTTTACCGCTTTTGAAAACATCCAGATACCAGGGATGATATCTAAAACTGCTAAAGCAGAACTGGAAAGGAAAGCTGGTTCTTTAGCGGAGCTTTTGGGTATAAGCCATCGACTCGATGCTAAGCCCTCTGAAATGTCTGGCGGCGAGCAGCAGCGAGTGGCGGTTGCCCGTGCCTTGATCAATTCTCCTAAGGTCGTTTTGGCTGATGAACCTAGTGGAAACCTTGATACCCAAAATGCAGAGTCTTTACATCAGCTCTTTTTTAAACTGAGGGATGAACTCAACCAAACTTTCGTCATTGTTACACACAATGAAACCCTGGCTGATCTGTCAGACCGCAAAGTGGTGATGAAAGATGGATTGATTATCTGATCAAACGTCTAGCTCGGAAAGCATGTTCTGAATGTGCTTTTTAGCATCGAACATATCTGAAATAACCGCTTTAATTTTGTGCTCAGCGTCTATGAGATAAGTGACTCGCTTAGGCATTTTCACCAATGGAATAAGCGCATCGTAAGCCTTGCACACTTTCCCGTCCTTATCAGAAAGAAGTTCAAAAGGAAGTCTATGCTGTTTTTTGAATTTTAGATGTGAATCGATGCTGTCGCGACTTACGCCCAAGACAGGAATATCCAAATCTCTAAAGGCTTCAAATTGATCTCTAAATTCACAGGCCTCTGCAGTACATCCTGGTGTGAAATCTTTAGGGTAGAAATAAAGTATAAATGGCTTTCCCTGTAGATCCGTAGATTTTGAAAAATTTGAACCTGAGGTCGAAGGAAGATTGAAGTCTGGTGCCGACTGGCCTACTTTTAACGACATAAGTTTTTCTTTTGCTAACCGATGCTAAATGTGAAAAGTTTAATTGAGGGCGAAGCATTTGAACTTTATCCTACTTTTGAGTCTTTACCTCTCATATCTTCGGAATAAGTGAAAATTTCTAGCGTTCAATCGATGATTCTGGCAGGGGTGTTTTTTGCCCTGATGAATGTCT
>CAZLUY010000418.1:0-3591 GCA_964562785.1 uncultured Limnohabitans sp.
GGCTCCAGTTGATCCAATGGAAGGAGGAGAAAAATACGCTCAGCTTTTGGATCTAGGCCGCAAGACAGGAGTTATGCCTCAGTTAGAATTTTGGGGTGCTTACAAGCCATTCTACCATCTAAGCCAAGCTCTTGCAGTGGCGGCTGCGGCTAATGATCCTGATGCAAGATTGCTTCCGGACATCTATCATTTATTCCGAGGTGGTTCGGGCTTCGATGGTTTGAAGCTATTAAATGGAAATGCCGTTGAGGTATTTCACATGAATGATTTTGTCTCCCGGATACCAAGAGAAAAGCAGGAAGATAAAGATCGTGTCTATCCCGGAGACGGAGCTGCACCAATCTCAGGTGTCATGAATACCCTGCGGGATATGGGAGGCGAAAAGATATTATCTCTTGAGTTATTTAATCCAGGTTATTGGGAAATGGATGCAGATGTTGTGGCTAAGACTGGATTGAATAAAATGAAAAGGCTGGTATAGGTTCTCCTAGACAAAAAGGTCAGAACTGAGGTATCTATCACCTCGATCACAGGTGATGCAAACGATTAGACCTTCATCCAATCCTTCCGCGACCTTAAGTCCGGCATAAAGAGCTCCTCCACTACTCATTCCAGCTAGAATCCCTTCTTCCTTAGCCATCCTACGAGTCATTGCTGTAGCTTCTTCCTGGGACACATCTACAATTCGATCCACCCTTTCCGGTTCAAAAATCTTTGGTAGAAACTCGGGAGACCAACGCCTGATTCCAGGGATCCTTGAACCATCGGTCGGCTGGGTACCTACAATTTCTATTTTGGGATTCTTCTCCTTCAAATATCTTGACACCCCCATTATAGTCCCAGTAGTCCCCATGGCAGAAACAAAGTGAGTCACTTTACCTTCTGTATCTCGCCAGATCTCTGGGCCAGTAGTTTTATAATGAGCCTTGTAATTATCAGGATTCCCAAATTGGTTTAGCATAAAATAACCCTGCTGCTCTTTCATTTCCTCAGCCAAAGTCCTTGAATATTCAATGGTCTTAGCAGCCGGTGTCAAAATTACCTTGGCCCCATAAGCTTCCATGGAAAGAACTCTCTCCTTAGTAGAATTATCTGGGAGAATAAGAGTCATTTCAAGTCCCAGTACCTGTGCCACCATTGCCAAGGCGATTCCTGTATTTCCACTGGTCGCCTCGACTAGCTTGTCTCCTGGACTAATTTCGTCCCTGTCCAAGGCGGACCTTAACATATTATATGCCGCACGATCCTTCACACTACCACCTGGGTTTTGCCCTTCCATTTTGCAGAGGATCTTTACCTTGGGATTGGTTGGAATGGATTGTAGTTCCACCAGGGGAGTATTCCCGATTAGCTCATTTAGTTTCATTTGTATTCGGCTTAAAAACTATTGTGTCGGAAATTTCTGAATCACTATAATTCATTCTGGATTGATAATAGACTTTACTCTCCGGGGCAACGCTATGCGTAAGCCAAACATTTCCTCCAATTATAGAATCCCTACCAACCTTTGTATTACCTCCAAGAATAGTTGCTCCTGCGTAGATCACCACATTATCCTCGATAGTAGGATGACGCTTGATATCAGCATCAGCCTTTTCAACACTCAAAGCACCCAATGTAACTCCTTGATAGATCTTCACATTTGAACCAATGATGGTAGTCTCTCCAATAACGATTCCGGTTCCATGATCTATGCAGAAGTAAGGTCCAATAGTCGCTCCAGGATGAATATCGATTCCAGTTCTACTATGAGCAAACTCTGTGATGATTCTTGGAATCAATTGTATACCTAGCTTTTGAATTACATGGGCGATTCGATAGGCTGCAATAGCGTAAAACCCAGGATACGATCTGATAATTTCAGTTTTTGATTTTGCCGCAGGATCACCCTGGAACATTGCTTCTACATCCTGATGTACCAGAGAATAGACCTCATCAAGCTTTCTGAAAAACTGATTCGATAAGTCACTCCCATTCCCAGAATGCAGATGCTGGTTTCTTTCAAGAATCTCTGCCAAGGAAGTCTCAAGTCTACTTAACTCCTCAGAGATTTCATCTCTGCTTAATCTTTTTACAAGAAACTCAGGAAATAATAAGCTTAACAGATCCGTGAAAAAGGCTTGAATAGCAATTGGAGAGGGACAATTACTGCACTCCTGGTGATCCCTAAATAGCTTGTCCAAAAGTGATTCCATTTGGATTGGTTTTAGAGTACAAACCCAATCCTGATCACATAGGGTTCCCCATAAGGAGAATTTATATTATCGTGAAGGACATTATAAAGAAAAGTGAAATTAGCACCGCCACTTCTTCCAAAGGGGGCGAAATATCCTCCGCCCAAGAATAATGCATTAGACCAAATTCTTTCAAATTCCTCTGACACTAAGTTGTAGTTATCGAAATTAATGGCCTCATATTCCGCGTGGACAAAGACGTTCGGGAATACATTATATCTGGTAAATACCCTCGCTCCATAAGATGAAGTTTCCCCGCCTATATATCTTTGATCATCAAAAAACTGGTAAGTTCCACCGACACCAGCTGAAAACCTTGGTGTGATCATTACACCTACCAAAGGTGAAATATCAATAAGGGTAACTGTACCGAACTGCATCCCGAAATTCCCTCCGTAATACAATCTGTCTTTTAGTGGGGTTTTCTCCTCAGGGTCTATAGGTCTTTGCGCTTGTCCAGAAAAAATGATCCCTAAAAAAAGAGCAAAAGCAAGCCCAAAATTCTTAATCCTTGACGATAACATAGATATCTTCCGTTTTCTTCTTCATTAAATACTTCTCCCTCGCAAATTTCTCAAGCAACTCCGGATTGTTCATTAACTCTTCTCTTTCCTGAGTAATGATCTCCTTCCTCTCTTGATAATACTCCTTTTGATCCTCCAACTGATTCAACTTTTGACTCAATTGAAACTGGTTAACCAGATTATTCGAATCAATGAAAATCATCCAAAAAAGAAAAAATACTGTTCCTAGGATGTAGTTGTTTTTAGCGTATTTGAAGAACTTCTGCATGTATCTACGGACTGAGATAATTAAAGTACAAAAATGGTGCAAAAAAAAAGCAACCCGAGGGTTGCCTTTATTTGAATTTCAAAAGAGTTAGAAGTTACCCTTGAAAACTGCTGAGTCTCCAAGTTGCTCTTCTATTCTTAAGAGTTGATTATACTTTGCCATTCTATCAGAACGTGAAGCAGATCCAGTTTTAATCTGACCACAGTTCAAGGCAACTGCAAGATCCGCAATGGTAGCATCTTCAGTCTCACCTGATCTGTGGGACATTACTGCAGTAAACCCAGCCTTGTGAGCAAGATTCACGGCATTAATCGTCTCAGTCAATGTACCAATCTGATTCACCTTAATAAGGATAGAATTTGCTGATTTCTCGTCGATTCCTCTTTGAAGGAATTTCACGTTGGTCACGAATAGATCATCCCCTACTAACTGAACTCTATCTCCAATTTTTTCTGTAAGCAAGGCCCATGCCTCCCAATCTTCTTCTGCACATCCATCCTCGATAGAATCGATAGGATACTTTGTTGACAATTCTGCCAGGTATTCTACCTGCTCTTCTCTGGTT
>CAZLUY010000419.1:0-6675 GCA_964562785.1 uncultured Limnohabitans sp.
CAAATTGAGCTGGAGAAGTCAAAAAGCGATGCATGGTATTACAAGCGTACGCTGGAAGAAATTGTAGGATCACCAATTTTTTATTAGTCATGACTTTTGTACAGATCGTTCGGCTTTTGGTGCGCTTTGCACCCTACATTATTCTTTCTGCATTAATCCTGGCAGGTGCTACCGCATGGATGTCCTTGAATACAAAGAAGCAATACAGCAGCCATACATTGCTGAATACTGGATTGATTTCAGGTTATAGTATAGAAAGCAATAAAGGTCAGCGTGTAGATTATGCCTACACCAATAATGAGATGGAAAACCTCATTAACCTGGCAACTTCATTCGAGACCTATAAGGAATTATCCGGGAAGCTACTTGCTGATTTGATGCTAGCCCAAGCAAATGGACGGCAGGTTTTAATTGGGGAAAATCTTCAGGAGTGGTATAGCCTTCTAGAAGAAATTCCATTTGATATTGATGCTACTGATTCTTTCGAAGAGGTCTTTATGAAAATCAAGGAAGTCTCTGAAAAGGATAAGGAAAACCCGATTTATGAAATCATGCACTCCAAGAACCCTTTCATTGGACTTGAGAGCCTGGAGAATCTGAAAGTGACCAGGGAGGGAAGTTCTGACATGATTAGAATGGAGTATACATCAATCGATCCCTACCTATCCCAGAAAGCCCTGGTATTATTGACTGATATTTTCCTTACAAAGCAAAAAAGCATAAAGGAAGGCCAAACCGATTCAGTGATTAATTTCTTTGAAGAGGCAACCCAAAAGACTCTCTCCAGACTTCAGTCAGCGGAGGATGAACTCTTAAGGTTCCGGGTTAAGAATCAAATAATCAACTACTACGAACAAACAAGATTTATTGCTGGAAACCGGGAGGAGCTAATCAAGCAATATCAAGAAGAGCTTAGGACCAAAGCTGCTGCGGAATCATCACTTGAAAGAGTGAATCTGGAGATAAAGGATAAAAACTCCCTTGCAGCATTGCAGAGACAAATAGCACAGAATCAAGGCAAGATTGCCGATTACAATTTTGCATTGATGGAGCTCCAATTAATGGGATCTGAAGAAGAGAATTTTGCAGATGAAAGCCTGAAGTATGAGTTGGAAAGCAAGATTTCGAATTTGAGAAATGAAATGCTCGATGTGACCTACAGCGTCATGGAAACAAGTCAGACTTCAGAAGGTGTAAGCACTCAAAACCTCCTTACGCAATGGTTATCATCGGTAATTACGGTAGAAGAATCCACCGCCAGGATTGAGGTTATGGATAGACGGATGAAGGAATATGATCAGATTTATAATCGGTTTGCTCCTTTAGGATCCACATTAAAAAGACTAGAAGGTGAGATTGATGTTGCGGAACGAGAATACCTTGAAAACTTGCATTCTTTCAATCAAGCCAGGCTACATAAGTACAATATGCTTATGTCGAGTAACCTGAAGGTTATAGATAAGCCGTTCTACCCTGCTCAGCCAGAAAAGTCCAAAGCTCTAATCATGCTAGCCTTATCTTTTATCGTCGGGTTAGTAGTTCCTTCCGGTGTTCTAATTGGAGCCGAATTATTAGATGTCAGCCTTAAGACACCTAGTAACGCTTCTCTACTGACCAAGCTCAATGTGAGTGGTGTTCTTCCTATGTACCCAAAGAAGGTTGAAAAATCCCCTATTGATTTTGATACCCTCGATCGTCAAGCGATGAATTTGTTTTTGCAAGAGCTTAAGGTGGCATCTGTGGGAAAGAAAACTCCTGCAGTTATCACGATTTGTAGTATTCACCCTCTCGAAGGAAAAAGCACTTTGATTAAAAAGGTTGAAGACTTTATCTCTGAGAACTGTCCTTCTGATAGGGATTCATTTGAGTTTAAAGAGATCCCGTCTTTACTCAATCACCCTTACGTCGATGATTCCCTGAGGCAAAGTGATATCCATTTGCTGGTTGCTAGAGCTGACCGTAAATGGACCGATGCAGACCAGCATGCTCTAAAGGTTTATAAGAAGTTTGTCCAGAAAAAGCCTCTCCTATTTTTGAACCGGGTCAGGACTGATATCATGGAGGATATGACTGGTGAGGTACCTAGAAAAAGAACCTGGCTTAGAAAGAAAATCAAATCCGTCCTCAGTTAATTATGAAGACCATTATATGTCATAGCTTCCCTGCTTGGGACACGCCCTATGTGAAATCTACAATCGAAATCATCAAGAGACTATCGGTTGATCACCGCATAATCTTCCTCGATTATCCCTATACGTTGAAGGATTATTTTGCGAATGAGCATGCTCCCAAAAAAGCTATGCTATCAACAAATTGTAGGCTTTTGCCGACAGAATTTGGGAAAATTGAGGTGTATAATTCCCTGCCAACTATTCCAGTGAATTGGGTAGAGAGCCGTACGCTATTTAATTTCTTGATGTGGATAAATGGGATAATTCAGTCTTTAACCATCGCAAGAATTCGAAAGAGAGTCGATAAGGGTGAAACCTATGTGGTGAATGCCTTCAACCCGGTTTATGGCTATTTTACTTCGAAGTACTGGAAAGCTCTTCCCATTAGCTATTATGCTTATGATCAACTTGACTTTACTCCCTGGGCTAGCAAATGGGGAAAAGTTTTTGAGCCCCTTTTTATAAAAAAGGTCAATAAGGTGATAGTCACTTCATCTGGCCTAAAAGAAAAGTTTGAGACATTGCATCCAAGGGTTTTTTGCGTGAAGAATGGTGTTACCCTTGACCATTTTCTTGGGACGAAAATGGAAAAAACGCATTACCGAAAAATGGGCTATTTGGGAGCTTTTGATGAAAGGATTGACTTGAAGTTGCTTTCAAATGTGGCTAAGGCGTTTCCCAGCTATTTGATAGAAATATTGGGCCCAAAGAAAGTTTCTGATGCTTCCTTGCCTCCAAATGTGATCTTTCTAGGAAAGAAAAGCCCCAGTGATCTGCTCTTCTTTATTGAATCTTGGGATGTTGCTCTGATTCCATTCCTAAGGACCGAATTTACCAAGGCAATTTATCCGCTTAAGATTAACGAATACCTTGCCGCAGGTAAACCGGTCATTAGTACAAATTTTTCAGATTTAAGTGATTTTGAGTCTGTGCTCCGAATTGCTGCTGATTCAGATTCCTTTATTGAGGGAATAAAAAAAGAAATCCGGTACAATAACCGATTGAAGATTTCAAAGCGAGTTTCTTTCGCCAAAGTAAACAGTTGGGAAAACAGAGCAGGACAATTTGTTAAGGTCCTATCTGCCTAATACGATTATCCCCGCCAACCGGTCATTCACCTGAGAAAGTTGCTCACTCATCGTTAGTCCAAATTTAAGCATTGCCGGCAAAGTACTTTTAACTAGATAAAAGTACCGATGGACACATCTCAAGACATATTCTTCAAAAAGCATGGTGCAATTCAATTCGCAAGTGGGTTGGGTCTTTTGCTCCTTCTTGCTTTTGTAATTCTGAGCATTGGGTTTATCCATTTATTAGGGCTGACCGGAGTAATTCTGGTTTTCCTTTTCCCTGCCGCAATTGGTGTTATGACTTATGTCTGGGCTAAAGCAAAGGCTGCGGTTTGGATCTGTCTTATCATGGGATTTTTGATTTCGGGCCTTGCAAGGTATGTGGCAGCACCATGGGGACTAAGCATAGATATACTCTTGTTTCTGGCGATTCTAATTGTTGTCATTAACCCCGATGTGATTAAAAAGTGGAGGCATGCTAAAACTGACATAGTCATTTTTTCTCTTGTTTGGATGGCATACCTGGTTCTGGAGATGTTTAATCCTGCAGGCAATGGATTGGAAGCTTGGTTCTACGCCATGAGGGGAATAGGCTTTTATCAGGCTATGGTCGTTCCACTAGTTTTTCTTCTTTTCAGAGAAGAGAAAGACTTTCACACCTTCATTAAAGTCATTGTGCTCTTATCCTTACTCGGAACAGTTTGGGGCTTTAAGCAACAAATATTTGGAGTTGATTCTGCGGAGTACAGATGGCTGTGGGACGAAAATCATCATGAAGAACACATTCTTCATGGGGTACTAAGGGTGTTTTCATTTTACAGCGACGCGGGGCAGTTTGGGGCTTCCCAAGCAATGATGTCCATGCTGATGGGAATTATGGCATTTGGTCCTTTCAAGCTATGGAAGAGGCTTGGGTACGGAGCCCTTTGTGTCATCTTTTTCCTTGGTTTTGCTATTTCTGGCACAAGAGGAGCTCTTGCTGTACCCCTTTTTGGGGGGCTTGCCTATCTCTTCTGCACTCGCAATTTCAAAATTCTATTTGCTGGTTTAGGAAGTATGGTATTGGTCTTTGTGATTTTGAAATACACCTTCCTTTTCCAGGGAGTGGAGCAAGTCAGAAGAATGCGAACCGCACTGGACCCTGAAAACCCATCTCTTCAGGTAAGACTTGAAAATCAAAGAACATTTGGGCGATACCTTGCTGATAAACCATTCGGTGGAGGAGTAGGAACTGCAGGGTTTTGGGGAGCGAGGTTTAACCCAAATTCTTTGATGGCCAATACGGCAACCGATTCATGGTACGTGAAGATCTGGGCAGAAACAGGTATAGTGGGTCTTGCAATTCACCTAAGCTTCCTCGGGTTTGTGATAGGTAAAGGAGGATACATATGTATGAACCTTCCAGATCCAAAACACCGAACCTATGCTATGGCTGTTTTTGCCTGCATAGTCGGAGTAATATTCTCTAGCTACGGGAATCAGGTATTTGGCCAAATGCCTACGGGTATGGTCATGAATATGGCTATCCCATTTCTGTTTCTCATTCCATCATGGACAAAAAGAAAGAAAAAATGAATACAATAATTACAATTTTGATCATACCCATTCTGGTATACCTCTTTGTCACTTCTTTTTATCAGCTAGTCCTGGCACTGGCTTCAAAAAGATATAAAAGCCCAAATATTTCTGACACCAAAGATCAGCGAGTTTGTGTGGTGGTTCCATGCTACAAGAGTGATGAGACCATCCTTACTTCATGCAGATACAATATGAAGGTGATTGCAAAAAGTGAGGCTTCAGATCTTCTTGTTATTGCTGATCAGCTCCAAAAAGAGACCATTCAGGAATTAATGGTTCTAGGAGCAAAGGTGGTTGAGGTCTCTTATGAGAAAAGTACCAAGGTCAAGGCACTGAATTGTGCAGTTGCTTATCTTAAATCTCATCATATATACGATTCAGTGTTGGTTTTAGACGCCGACAACCTACTTCATGAAAAGTTCTCCCAAGTAACTTCTTTCTATCATAGTGAAGGCTATTCATGCATTCAAGGAGAAAGACTTCCTATGAATCAAGATAGCCCTCTAGCTATTCTCGATGGCTTATCTGAAAAGGCTAATCAGGAAATGCTATGCAAGGGGGCCAATGTGCTTGGCATGTCAAGCAAATTGACTGGCTCAGCCATGTCATTTGATTTCTATTTGTTCATGAGGATGATCCCTGAGTTGAACGCCGTAGGAGGGTTTGATAAAGAGCTTGAATTACTACTGACTTCACAAGGGGTGTTTTTAAAGTACACTCCAGAGCTCATGGTACTAGATGAGAAGGTGCGATCCTCTGCTGATTTCGAAAAGCAAAGAGGAAGATGGCTACAAAGTCAATATGCCTTTCTAGCCAAGTCACTTGCGCCAGCGATTGACAAGGCGAAAGAAGGGAATTTTGATTACCTGCATAAGAGTTTGCAGTTGAGTTTGCCTCCAAGAATAATAGCTCCACTTGCCTGGATAGCACTTATTGCTGTAGGTCTAATTACAGGCTCGACTCTAGTTTTTGGTTTTAGCGTGATTGGCTTAGTGGGATTAATGTCGTCCTATTTGATTTCAGTCCCCTTCCATTGGTGGGCCGGTCATCTACCATCTATCCTTTTAGCTCTTCCAAGATTATTCCTTTCTGGCTTCAAGTCTCTCTTCTGGATGAAAAGAGCAAAGACTCAGTTTTTACACACACGTCATCAAGCCGCTATATCATGATTACTGAAGGAATGCCATGGGCGATTTTACTGCCACTTGCCTTAATGTTTCTGATATGGGGGGTGAATGCTGGAAAATCTGAAATCAAGAAGAAAATAGTAAAAAAATGACTAGATCTTTATCCATATTAATTGTCTGTAAATCCCTTCCCTGGAGATTCAATGGTGGTATTCAGACACATGTCTGGGATCTTTCGAGAACCTTAATTACAAAAGGACATCAGGTCACTATATTAACTGGTGGAGCATGGAAAAGTAGAGCTAAATCCTTCATTAAGGAGGGAGTGGAAATCGTTGAAAACCCGTTTTTCCCTGGTCGCAGGTTACCATTCTTTTCTTCACTGATTGAAGAGTTTGCATTTAATTTCTCTGCTAGAAATTGGGTTAAAGCCAATCACGCCAGGTTTGACATAATCCATGCACAAGGAAGAAGCGGGTACTTACTTTACTCTGTAGGGCCCATCCAAAAAAAACTTGTACAGACCATTCATGGCCTAACTGATAAAGAAGCGAATTCATCAAATACACTGAATATTGACGCTAAATCCCATTCCTTTTTTGCCCAGATGTGGGAAAGGAAACTACTGAAGGCTACTCAAGAAACTATCGTGGTGAGTAAAGACTTGAGATCAGCAATTTCTAACTCAGATAAATCCATTAAGGTAATCCCAAATGGAGTGAAAAAGCT
>CAZLUY010000420.1:0-6640 GCA_964562785.1 uncultured Limnohabitans sp.
TTTGAAGTAACTGATAGAAATGGTATCGATTCTCTCTTCCAATTGGCTATGGCCGAGGAGCAGGCAAAGCAAGCTGAAAGAGCTAAAGAACTTATGGTATCTGAAGCTGCCGAAATTGAAGCGTACGCACAGGCTCAGGGAATTGAGCTGGAGCAAACAGAGAATGGATTATTCTACATGATCGAAGAAGAGGGAACTGGTGAGGAGACTACTCCAGGCACCACAATGTATGTGGATTATGCAGGTTATCTTATTGATGGGACTTTATTCGATACCTCTAACCCTGAATTGGCTCAGCAAAATGATGTCTTCAACCCGTCTAGAGACTACTCTCCATTACCAGTGAATGTTGGAATGGGTCAAGTAATTCCAGGTTGGGATGAAGGTTTATTATTATTGAAAAAAGGGTCCAAAGCTAAATTTGTTATCCCGTCTCCACTCGGATATGGAGAAGCAGGTGCTGGGGGTCTGATTGGACCAAACTCTATCCTTGTGTTTGACGTAGAAGTGACCGACGTACAGAAGTAATTAAATTAACCAAAAACCTTATGAGACTTAGAAAATATTCACTGCTAGCTTTTGCTTTAGCGAGCTTTGGCTTTTTCTCATGTGTAGATTCGCAGCAGACAGATGAGGCCATTTTGGACGTAGACAAAAGAGCAATTGCGGAATACTTAGAGGATAATCCTATTGCTAATGTTCAGGAATTTAACGACGAGGTAACAGGAATAAGAATTTTCTGGCAGGAGCTGTCCAATAGTGGTCAAGAAGCTGCTATTGGAGATACTGTTTCAGTGGATTACACTGGACGTTTGTTGACAAACAGAGTTTTTGATACTTCAATAGAGCAGGTTGCTCGTGACAATAATATTTTCTCAGAAGCCAGGGCTTATATCCCTCTTCGATTCTTGCTTGGAAGAAATCAATTAATTCAAGGATTTGAATTTGCGGTTGAGCAAATGGAATTAGGAGACAAAGCCACCGTGGTCATGCCTTCGCTTTGGGGTTATGGTAATGCTGCCGCTGGTGACATTCCAGCAAATAGCCCATTAATCTTTGAGCTTGATCTTGTACGAGTGGACGAGGGGCCAGAGAATAATTGATCAAATGAAGAGATTTATACCAATTTTCGTTGTCTTGGGATTTGTAGGGATTCTTTCCTGTGAACCGAATAACCCATTTGATACCGGGCCAGCCTACGATGTGGAAGGTAACTTGACCATTGATAGTGCTAAGATTGTTAGCTACCTCGATACAGCTCAAATTGACAGCCTCTACAGAATCCATGATCCAAGTGGAATGGTGGTTATTGTTCAGGAAGAAGGAGAGGGTACAAGACCGACAAGTGGAAACGTGATCTATTCAGATTATATCGGATCCCTTATGGAGGATGGATCTGTTTTCGATACCAACATTGAACAGGTTGCTATCGATAATGATATTTTTGTAGAGGGGAGGCAATATGATGTTTTCAACTTTGTATTGGGATCAGGAACCGTTATTACCGGATGGGATATTGCTTTTAGGCGTGTGAGACCTCGAACCAAAGGCGTAATGTTAATACCGTCTCCTTATGGATACAGAGATCAAACAAGTAATTCAAGAATACCTCCGAATTCAGTCTTAAGATTTGACTTCGATTTCAGAGGAATCGATTAATATTAGGGGCTTCTTTAGCCCCTTTTTCTTTGCCACTTCGGGAAAAAAGCAGGGACTTCTGACTGATAGTTTCTATAGCTATTTCCGTAGATATGGATGAGATTTTGCTCTTCGAATTTGATTCCAAAGGGAATGTAGAGAATCAAACAAAAAAGGTGAGTCAAAGAAACCAAAGTCGGTGAAACGAATAAGTACCCAATGAAAATCATCGTGATCCCTACATAGAGAGGATGCCTTACCCTACTGTAGATTCCTGAAGTAGATAATCTTTCTTCCTTCCTGGGGCTGCCCAAACCGAGAAAGCCAACCATTGAAATGGCATTAGCGGCTCGGACCAAAATGATCGTACCAAAAGCGGAAAGCATATAGCCCAAATAGGTATTTAAATCTGAGGTTGGGAAAAGTTGGAAAACTTTAATCCCAGCAGAAAAAAGAAGGATATAGCAAAAAAAGATGATGGAGAAAACGCTATAAATAAGTCGATAACCTTTCATTAGCCAAGGCAGTTTCTCCTCTAAAAATCTTTTTAACTTTGTTGAGGCGAGAGCACTGTGGGTGAAATAAAAAATTGCCCAAAGCCCTACCAGACTTAAGTATTTGATTAATTCATCTGTCTCCATCTAAAGGCAATTTTAATGAAAATCGGGATAATACATGAGGGTAAGAACCCTCCGGATAAGAGAGTAGCATTTACACCTCAGCAACTTGCGGAGATTCAGGAAAGTTTCTTTGGGAAATTAGAAATCGAAGTTCAAAGCAGCCTAATCAGATCCTATACAGATCAGGAATATTTGGACGCAGGTTTGAAGGTCGTGCAAGATGTTTCCACATGTGACGTTTTGTTCGGAGTAAAGGAAGTGCCGATTCCTTCTCTTATTCCTAATAAGACCTATTTCTTTTTTTCGCACACCATCAAAAAGCAGCCTTATAACAGGCCACTTCTTCAGGCTATGCTTGAAAAGAATATTAGGATGATAGATTATGAAGCCCTCAAAGATGATAAGGGAGTACGAGTGGTTGCTTTTGGTCGATGGGCCGGAATAGTGGGTGCTTATAATGCCTTCCTAACCTATGGCAAAAAATCGGGTCTCTATGATCTCAAGGCTGCTCATGAATGTTTTGATCTGCACGACCTCAAGGCTGAGCTGAAAAAAATCCAACTCCCTCCGACTAAGATTATTCTGACCGGGCAGGGAAAAGTGGGTAAAGGTGCCAGGGAAGTTCTCGAAATGATTCCTATCAAGGAGGTTTCTGAGGAGGAATTCAGAAATGACTATTATGAAGAGCCAGTATTCACCAACCTTGATTCTCAGGAAATAAATAAAAGGAGAAAGGATGGAGGATTTGGTCTTCAGGAATTTTATGATAAGCCTGAGCTCTATGAGAGTGATTTTCAGAAATACACAGAGGTAGCCGATATATTGATTGGAGCATCATACTGGGACCCTCGCGCACCAAGACTTTTTGAATTGAAGGATATCCAAAGTGATGATTTCTCTGTTTCTGTCATAGCAGATATCACTTGCGATATCGATGGGTCTATTCCAACTACCCAGCGACCAAGTACAATCGCTGACCCTGTGTATGATGTAGATCGAGAAACTCAGAAGGAGATACCCCCTTATTCGAAACAGACCAGTATTTCAGTCATGGCAGTGGATAATCTACCTTGTGAGTTACCTCGTGAGGCTAGCAACGGATTTGGTGCCCAATTGAGAGAATGGGTGATCGCAGCATTATTGGAAGAAAATTCTCCAGTATTAGAAAGAGCTACAATTTGCCGGGATGGAGACCTGACCTTGGAGTTTATGGAACTTCGAGATTATGTAGATGGTAAAGAATGATTGGCATCAATCCGAGATTGATTGAACCAGCATTTTTGAATGCAGAAGTAAGTTCTGAGCGGCTATCAGAATTTCTTTCCAAACTCTCACATACCCAATTTTCTGGTATTTCTGTTCCTTCATTTTGGGTAAAGAAAACCGTCAGAGACCTAGGTGAAAGGGATATCCCTGTCTTTGCTTTAGTGGGATTTCCTTTAGGGTTCCAGCATAGTAGCGTCAAGTTTCAGGAAACTCGTCAGGCCATTTCTGACGGGGCTTTAGGCATTCATATGGTCTGGTCTCAGACTTCCTATTTATCAGGTATGAATTGGCCCAAAATCGAAATAGCCCAAATGGCTAAAGAGTGTCACGCTAATGGCTGTTTTCTTTCGGTAATGATTTCGTGGGATTGGGTGGATAGTGAGAATGCTGTTGAAATCGCCAAAATTGTACAGGATGGTGGAGCAGATTATCTCACGCTTGGGACCAACTTCAGTGAAGAGCCTGACCTTACAATAATAGAAATGATCCGAAAAGAATCAGGCTCACAACTAGGAATAAAAACTCTAGTTTCTGGTTCAAATGAAGATCAGCTGGTGCAAATCCGCAACGCAGGAGTCGATGGAATAATTAGTCCAGCCGAAAGCAGTCCTTTTACCTACTGAAGTAGATCAATAGGAAAGGGATAATAAAGAAAGTCAGTAAAATGTAGGCAAAGCCAATGAATCGACTCTGAGCAGACTTTGAGCCTAGCTTGTCTGCAAGTTTCACTGGAATATTCCTTACAGCTGGGAAAGGCATAAATATCAAGGCACCAAAGGCATTGATAAAAAAGTGGACCAGAGCTAATGCAATTGCAGCCTCAGTCTTATAAATAGCTGCAATGGCTGCCGTTATGGTAGTTCCAATATTCGCCCCTATTATGAATGGGAAAGATTTTTTTAGGCTCACTTTTTTGTTAGCAACTAAGGGCACCACCAGTGAGGTTGTCACGGTACTTGACTGAACTGCAGCAGTAAAAAACAGACCGTAGACCATTGACAAATACGACTTTTTAAAGACCAGTTTACTGATATCATTGAAGGCATTAAATACAAATGCTCTGTACACCGAAGAAGTAAGAAGTTTGATTGCCCCGAAAATCAGAAAAATTGAAATAATGAGAGTCATGAAAGGAATGTCTATGACCTCAGTAAGCCAATCGGTAATTGGCCTGGTAAATAGATTACTGTAAACAAAGGGACCATCATAGTTTTCATTCCCAAAAAGATGAGCCGTCTGTGTTGCGAGATTGGTTAGAAACTTGAAGTATACCTCAAGTGGAAGTAGAATAAGAACAGTGAAAATGTTGAAAAAGTCATGAAGAATCCCAGCTGAGAGGGCTCTTTTGAACTGCTTCTTTTTCATGATGTATGAAAGGGAAACCAAAGTAGAGGTCAATGTGGTGCCGATGTTTGCCCCAAGGACAAGAGGTACGGCTTGCTGCAATTCGAGGTTCCCTGCAGCTACAACCGCCACAACTGAAGAAGTAACAGTGGAGCTACTTTGGATAAGGGCAGTCATCAAAATACCCAGGAATAAGCCCACGAAAGGATTCTCTGTAGCTAGGAGTATATCATCGACCACTGAGCTATTCAGGTTGCTCATAGAAATGGTCAAGAGATCAATGGCGAAGACAAAGAGGAATAGCGCTAGTAGCATAAGAGCATAGCTCTTAAACTGGTTTACTCCATCAGGTTCTTCTAATCTATTTACCATATCAGATGTATGCAGAATCGCTTAATTTGATTCGGCTCCTTCATTTTATGAACGCGCAAAACTTGAAATTTTTTTGCGAAAAACCTTAATAAACAGGCTAATACAAGAGGATATATTACTTACTTAACAATTTGTTAATAATGACAGTAATAGAACTTCCTTATTTTTAGCCCCGGAATCGAATTCCTCCCATGCCACCGAATAAATTTAAGGACCAAAACATCAGTTCAGGGAAGCTTTCCAAGTCGACTTATTCCCTGTTTGGCTTTGCTAGGAAGGAAAAGTTGTTTCTTCTGATTATTGCTGTCCTCACATTTATTGCCGGGGCAATTACGCCATATACTTATGCGGCGATGTGGTTTGGTTTTATGCTGGCAGCATATTCGGCCATCGCAAATGATAGTATTCAGACTATAGGTACTTTTATTGCCTCTAATCAACACCGTAAATGGTATTGGCTATGGCTTTTTATGGGGTTGATTTTTGTGGGTACTGTGACTTACAGCTGGATCACATATGGCGGCGATGTGAGTTATGAACGCTTGACGACTAAGGGTCTTGAGAAAGCTCCTGAAAGCTTTGTATTCCTTCAGTTAGCAGCTCCAATTGTATTGTTGTTGATGACGCGTCTGAGGATGCCAGTATCGACGACGTTCTTGTTGCTCAACGTATTCACTTATAAGGCTGGCACTATCGTAAGTGTTATGACCAAGAGTTTGAGCGGGTACTTTTTGGCTTTCGGTATTGCGATCGTCGTTTGGTTTCTTCTAGCCAGGTTCGTTCGGACTTATCTCAAGGGTAAGCCTGCAGGTTATTGGGTTTATCTTCAGTGGATCACATCTGGAACACTTTGGGCTGTGTGGATTATGCAGGACGCTGCGAACATTGCAGTCTTTTTGCCCAGGTCATTGAATGTCTGGGAATTCGCAGCATATGCCGGGTTTGTCTTCATTGGTTTGGGAGTTCTTTTTTATATGAAGGGAGACAAAATACAGGGCATTGTGAATGAAAAGTCCAATGTGACTGATGTGAGGGCAGCGACCATTGTTGACTTTGTATATGCTATTATCCTATTCTACTTCAAGCTTTACAATAGCGTTCCGATGAGTACCACCTGGGTGTTCTTAGGTCTTTTGGCTGGTCGGGAAATTGCCATAGCAATGGGGCGCGAAATAAGGAATGAAAAGGTCAACAGACCAAAGGCCATTAAAAAAGCACTTGGAATGGCTGGTAATGATGCTGGTAAAGCAGTGATTGGACTCCTAGTCTCCTTGGTTTTAGCAATTATCATCAATGAGGGTGTGAGGAACGAGATCTTGGATTATCTCTTCTAATCTCGTGGAGGTTTTCAGCGATGAATATTTTATGAATGAAGCCTTAAAACAGGCTCATTATGCTTT
>CAZLUY010000421.1:0-3862 GCA_964562785.1 uncultured Limnohabitans sp.
CACTTTGCTCGGCCCCGAGTAAGTTTCCTGCTCCACGAATATCCAAATCCTTCATTGCGACTTTAAAGCCATCTCCCAAATCTGAAAACTCCTCTAAGGTTTGAAGCCTTTTTCTTGCCTCTGCTGTCAGACCAGACATAGGATTAGTGAGAAGGTAACAGAAGGCTTTCTTATTACTTCGACCTACTCTACCACGCATTTGATGGAGGTCACTCAAGCCGAACATATGAGCTCGATTAATAATAATAGTGTTGGCATTAGGGATGTCAAGACCCGATTCAATAATGTTGGTTGATACCAATACATCATATTCATGGTTGATGAAATCTACCATGATTCGTTCCAGCTTTTTACCATCCATCTGCCCATGAGCACCAATTACTTTGGCATCAGGAACCAGTTTCATGATCAGATTAGCGATGGTATCAATTTCGCCTACTCGATTATGTACAAAGAAGACTTGCCCACCTCGTCGTAGCTCATAAGCTACTGCGTCTCGGATTACCTCCTCCTGAAAAGTGTGAGTTTCAGTAGTAACTGGCTGTCTGTTAGGTGGAGGCGTAGCAATTACTGACAAGTCTCTCGCTCCCATCAAGGAGAAATGCAAGGTTCTTGGAATCGGAGTTGCCGTAAGCGTGAGCACATCTACATTAACTCGTAGATTCTTGAGTTGATCCTTAACCTTTACTCCGAACTTCTGCTCCTCATCGATTACCAACAGCCCTAAATCCTTGAATACGATATCCTTATTCACAATTTTGTGAGTTCCCACAAGGATGTCGATTTCACCGGTTTTTACTTGCTCCACAATTTCTCTTACTTCTTTAGCAGTCCTGAATCGATTGATGTATTCGATTTTTAAGGGAAAGCCTTCCAGCCTCTCAGAGAAAGTTTGATAATGCTGCATGGCAAGAATGGTGGTGGGAACCAAAACGGCTACTTGCTTTCTATCATTGACCGCTTTGAAAGCTGCACGAATCGCAACCTCGGTTTTTCCAAATCCTACATCTCCACAGACCAATCTGTCCATAGGATAGCTTTTCTCCATGTCCAGCTTAACATCAGAAGTAGCCTGAGCCTGGTCCGGGGTGTCTTCATAAACGAATGAAGATTCCAATTCGACTTGTAAGACAGAATCTGTGTGATAGGCAAAACCTTTAGCAGATCTTCTCTTTGCATAAAGTGCAATCAGGTCCTTGGCAATATCTTTAACCTTCCGCTTTACCCTTGATTTCTTATTATCCCAATCTGGCGAGCCCAATTTTGACATGGTTGGAAGTGTACCTTCCTGTCCACTGAACTTCGAAATTTTGTGGAGAGAGTGAATATTTACATAGAGCAGATCATCGTCCCTGAAAACCAGGCGAACTGCTTCCTGCATTTTGTCATTGACTCTTACTTTTTCCAGTCCGGCAAATCGTCCTACGCCATAATCCACATGGACAATATAATCTCCGGGATGAAGGGCTTTGAGTTCTTTTAGGGTGAGAGCCTTTGATTTGCTTGATTTCTTTCTTGATCTATAGCGATGAAAACGCTCAAAAATCTGATGATCCGTGTAGCATGCAATTTTGAGCTCTTTATCCTCAAAGCCTTCCTTTAATCCGATGAGCATCGTTTGGACCTCGAGGGTAGGGTCCAACTCTTCAAATATTCCAAGAAGGCGATTGATCTGCTTTTCGTTTTCGGCTGTGATAATTGTGGTGAATCCTTTCTGTCTGTTTTCAGATAGATTTTCAACCAATAGATCAAAGTTCTTATTGAAAGCGGGTTGAGGTTTGCTATCCCATTCGATTCGCTTGCTGTCTCTGAGATAAAATTGTCTTCCGAATTCTACCTTTTTGAATCGCTCCAGACTTTGTGAAAAGTCTTGACTTTTTTGAAATAGCTCTTTGGGATCAAGAAGTAGTTTATCCGTTTTGGACTTGGCGACCTGATGATCGAAGAGCTGCTCTGCTTTGTGAAAGCATTCGTCGATAACGTCTAAAGTGAGCTGGTAATCCTTAATCCAAACCTTTGTGTTTTCAGGAAGGAATTCAAGAAATGACTGACGAACTTCCTGCAAGAGTTTAGTCTGGACATTAGGTACCAAGGTGATGAGTTTGACATCTGCCATTGATAGCTGAGTCTCTGGATCGAAAGTCCTGATACTCTCTATTTCCTTTCCGAATAATTCGAGCCTGTAGGGATTCTCATGTGAAAAAGAGAATACATCCAATATTCCACCTCGAATCGCAAATTGCCCCGGCTCGTAGACGAAATCTGTTTTTTCGAAATCGTAGCTAGCCAGAACTTCAGCAATAAATTCCATATCTATTGCCTCACCCACTCTGGCCACCAGGGTGTTTTCCTGAAGCGACCTTTTGTTGATTACCTTCTCATATAACGCTTCAGGATAGGTCACCATGATCTTATCTTCCAATTCTGGACCTAGAATGGAAGAAAGAATTTCAGATCTCATCAGGACATTAGCATTATCAACTGCGTCATATTGATAAGGCCGTTTGAAGCTTGAAGGAAAAACAAAATGCCCCTCAAGTGACAAAAGATTCTGGAGGTCAGTATTAAAGTAGGCGGCCTGTTCTTTGTCTGCGGCAATTACTAAATGAACTCCTCCCTTTTCCACAAAATGAGATGCAAAGATGGAGGAATCCAAACTCCCTGATAACCCTTTTAGCTGTAGGGTTTCATTATCCGATTTGGCAAGCTCCAAAGAGAAACTTTGAAACAAAGGATGTGCCCGGTAGAAACTTAAAAATGATTTCGAATCCAATCTGAAATGCTTTTGGGAGATTAGGGCACAAATTTATGCCTTTCTACGATTTGCTCACAAGTAAGTCCAAATCAGAGAGATTTTTGAACCTATGTGAGACTAAAATGTTTAGCTCATGATGAAGACCAAAGAGGAGAAAATAGGCTGGTTTCAGCGGATAGAAAGATTGCACCCATATGAGACTTTGCTCTATTTAGGGATGTTTGGGAGTGGCTTGATATTTCTCTTTTTGACTGTGGCATTTTTAGCCTCTGGAATCAATCAATTGGAAGGGTATAACCGACACATTCCTATCTCCTTTCTTATTTCCACTTTTCTTCTTGCGTTGAGCGGTTATTCTGCTACGAAAATGAGGCTATATTATCAGGAAGAGCGGATGGATAAGCTCCAAAACTCTCTTCTGGCTACGCTCGTTCTGGGGCTGATTTTTACAGGGTTGCAATTCATGGGCTGGAAAGAGCTCACTGAGATGGGAATTGATTTTAAGGGAATTCCCTCAGGGAGCTTTCTATATGTGCTTTCAGGCATTCATATTTTCCACCTCCTTGGAGCAATGATTTTTGCTGGTATTCTTCTTGTTCAATTGCAAAGAGATATGAATGATGGAGTCAAGGCTTTGATCCTAGCAGTGAATCCCTTTGAAAAAATGCGAATCCGCCTTTTCACCATTTACTGGAGATTCATGGATGGTATCTGGCTTATCCTATTTTTACTATTTGTAATCAGCTTTTAATATGAAAATCAACATCTCAACCCTTGTGGAGCAAGATTACATTCAAGTGAAAGATGGTTTCAATGAGTCACTCTTTACCAAACTCAGCCCTCCATTTCCACCTGTGAAATTACTTCGATTTGACGGGTCCAAAGCTGGTGATGTGGTTTCCCTGGAACTGAATTTTCTATTGTTCAAACAGAGGTGGACCAGCGAGATCACCGAAGATAATTTAGATGATAAAGAGTTCTATTTTATTGATAAGGGTGTGGAATTACCCTTTTTCCTAAAAAAATGGACGCATAAGCATAGGATACTCAAGAATGGGGAGGGCGCCCAAATTTTGGATCAGATTGAATATGAATCTCCGTTTTTTC
>CAZLUY010000422.1:0-4713 GCA_964562785.1 uncultured Limnohabitans sp.
CTTTCGACCTAGTTCGTCCAACCAATCCGGAATGGATTCAATGGTAGCCTCATTTTCTAATTCTTCGTATTTCTGACGAAGTTTTTCTGGGCTTAGCTTTTGGAACTCCTCCCATGGGGGAAGCTCGTTTCCATTCATTAGCCAGTAGGTACCAAAGAGATCCCAATAGTCATTTGACTTACTTAGGTAATTGATCAATCTCCACCATCTGACCATTTCATAGGTAGTTTCCGCGATGAATGCGCGGTCTCTGGCTCCCCACTTTGTATTTGATTTTAGGGTTCTCGCAATAACCTTATCGGCATATTGCCCCTCTTCAAATATTGCTTTTAGTGCAGTATGTACTCCTCGAATGGTGTTGTTATGTAGCCTCATGGGATCTTAAATGATCCACAAAGGTAGACTTTCTTAAAGAATTTGAGCTAATCAGAAAGGACTGAGTACGAGTCCAAACCTAATTCCCTCTCGCGAAACTGCCGAACCAAAATCCGAATAGGTTCCAAGGTAGGAGCGGGTAGCATTTTCCAGAGGATCCAAAACTAAGTTGTCTGGGGCCTCACGACCATCGCTTAAGGTTTGTCTCCTGAATTCCAAAAGGTTAGCTCGAACTTCTAGTTTCATCCAATTACTGGCCTGAAATGCAAAGGCAGCATCCACTCCAAATCTCCAATTTTCTTCATTTACAGGAACTTGGATTGGTCCGGGAAGAAGGCTTAAGCAATTTATGCAAGGATCGAAAGTGGTATTGGGATAGTAGAAATTAAGGTTCCCATCACTTCCACTTTCTCTCATGAGATAAGGACTCACATTGAAAGAAAACTTTTCGTTGAGCTGAAAATTTCTTCTTGCAAATAGACCTACTCCAAATAGGTTGTTACTCAGTGAAGCAGGAAAATTATCAGTGGTCGGGACTTCTCCTATTTGATTTCCACCTTCATCAAAAATGATAAAGCTGGTTTCCAGAGTGAGAGGGTTTAGCTCTTCCTCATAAGAGGAAATGTTGGTGATAATTCCAATGTCCCATTTGTCATTGATGTTCAGTCCTAGCATTGGTCTTATGCTCCAAAGATCTTCCTGATTGAAGCTTGTTCCGGAGCCATCCTTTATAGATTTACTCAGATAACTTCCGTCAACTCCGACCCAGAAACTAGGAGAATTCTGAGCATATGAAAAGTGAAAAACTGAAATGAAAAGGATTAGGAAGTAAAGTTTTCGCATCGTGTAAAAATTGCTTTTGTACTTTTACGCAACCCTACCACCTATTTGTTTCTGAATGATAACATTTTTGGATTTCATAAAAGACTTTTCGACTACATTGGCCGAGAATGGAGTGGAGGAAGGTGAGAGCATTGTTGCATGGCTCTTAGAGGAGAGGATGGGTATTCAAAAAAAGGACTGGTTTAAACCCTTGCCCGATCAGTTTCCTAGTTCCGAGCTTCAGAATGATCTGAACTCTTTGAAGTCAGGAAAGCCAATACAACATATTTTAGGTTCTGCACCATTTTACACACGAGAGTTCTTGGTGACTGAAGACACTCTCATCCCAAGGAATGAAACCGAAGAATTGGTTCATTGGATTTTAAGGGAGACTTGGGCAGAGGGAGCTAAATTTCTTGACATAGGGACAGGTACCGGATGCATACCCATTACCCTTCAACTTGAGAACCCAGCCTTAATGGCTAATGCCGTCGATGTATCAAAAAAAGCCCTTGAGGTGTCTGAGGCGAATTGTTCGAAACTCCGTGCTGAAGTGAACTTTCAATGCCTTGATATTCTAAATGAAATACCTGACTATAAAGATTTAGACTTTGTCGTGAGTAATCCTCCGTATGTTCTGGAAAGTGATAAGGCTATGATGAAGGCCAATGTCCTTGATTTCGAACCTGATTTGGCTCTTTTTGTGGAGGATCATGAGCCCTTGAAATTTTATGAGCGAATTGCCGACCTTTCACGGTCACTTCTGAAAAAGGAGGGCAAGCTTTATTTTGAGATCCACGAGAACTTTGGTCAACAAATGACAGAGCTTCTTCGGGATTTGGGCTACATAAATATCGAAACCAAAAAAGACCTCAATGGAAAAGATCGGATGGCCCGAGCTACCTGGCCTGCTTGAGTTCTTGGCCTATCCAGAATATTTCATTTGCCTCCAGCGTAGATAATCCCTCTGGCATATCGATTTGGGTCAAGAAGGTGTTTGGGATAATCCTGTTTTCTTCCTCGTTGCTTAGCTGAATTGGTAAATTCTCTCTACCTAAAAGTCGAATATTCGAAGCATTAAACCATTTGCTGAGGCGCTCATGTCTCACGGGAAAATACTTCCAGCCATCATCAATAAAGGTGAGATTCACTCGATCTAATAGTGGGTTTAATTCCTGAAAGTCAGCCATAGGATACCCAACTAAATGTGCAGCCTTATGATCTGAAGCCTGAAGGTAATGCAACCCTTCTTCCAGCCATTTCACTGATTCATTTTGGGTAAGCACTTTTAGTGGCTGCTGGCTTTCCAATAACTGGTGTTGATCCTTGCGAAAAGCATCGCTAGCTATCAATACATCCACTTTTATTCCCCATGAAATCACTTTTTCAAAGGCTGCTTCTGTTACAATCACGGTGGGAACCCACTCAAGCATGGGGCCAACATGGTCTATGGAAACTCCTTCAGTATTCAAGATGAAAACGGCCGGTTCCTGTTGTTCTTTGACAAAGTGATGTGATGACATTAGGTCCAGAGGTTTTTATAGAAGTTGAGGGCATTTAAATGAGAAAGTCCATTCAGCTGAGAGTCCGACAAGTTTTGACTTAGGTGCTCTAAAATTCCTTGATACTTGCTAGCATTTTCTGCCAAAGGAAAGTAGAAAGGGAATCGACTCGGATCTGGGAAGTCTTTGGTAGCAAAGAAATCTGCTCCGAAACAAATACTTTCTTCTCCACCAATTTTAAAGCCATACATCAAGTGTTCATAAAGCCTCTCCGGAAATTCATTGTCCAGGAATGCCCGCAAGAAATTGACCCCGATAAGTCCTTTTCTATGGATGACTTCTTTAGCGAATTCATCTGAAATATTCCTGGGATGGGACCAAATACTTCTGAAATTGGAATGACTCGCAATGACGGGGATATCCAGATTTTCTTTATTGATATGATTCAGAATTCCTTCTGCTAAAAGGTCGGAAGTATGTGATAAATCCACGGGGATTTTTTTTCCATCCATCAGATCCAGTAGTTTCTTGCCATCAACCTTAAGGCCGATACCTTCTGAATAGTTTCCGCCACCAAATCTATTTTCTGTGTGATGTGTAAGGCTGATATAGGCAAGTCTTTTTGTCCTATCGATGATAGAATCAAATTGATGGAGTATCGAATTCCAAGTCGCATCCTCAGTACCAAAACCTGCTGCATTTTCGATTGAAGGAAGAAGAATCACTTGTTCCTTTTGCCCCCAGGATGGGAGTTCAGACAAATCTAGCTCAGATACATCTTGTGGACGATTATCAATTAGCTCTCTAAATTTATCAGCCTGTCTAAGTGCAGATTCCATAGACTCAGGCCCTACACCTGTATAAATGGCGCATACTTGGGTTTTGACCTTACCTTCTTTTAAGAAGGGGATGGCACATGGAATATCTTCAGTAGAATAGGCATCTGCTCCCGGCTTAATGAGATAGGAGAGCAAGTCACAATGCATGTCAAAAATGGGGTAGGCTATTTCCTTTTGCATTAAGGTAAAGTAAACCAAAAAAAAGCACCTTTTTTAATACTTTTACTTTTGAGGGTGAGAGCCCCAAGGGATAATTTTTAACTAATCGAAAAGCTATGGGGATATCAAAACCCTTTAATTTCAACAAGTGGATAGACGATAACAGACATCTTCTGAAACCACCAGTTGGCAACCAGCAAGTCTATAAGGGTAATGATGATTTTATTGTGATGGTAGTCGGCGGACCAAACGCAAGGAAGGATTATCACTACGAAGAAGGGGAAGAATTCTTCTATCAGGTCGAAGGGGACATAACCCTGAAGATTATCGAGGATGGCGAGCCAAAGGATGTGGAAATAAAAGAGGGAGAGATTTTTCTTTTACCGCCAAGAGTTCCTCATTCTCCTCAACGCCCTGCGAACACAGTAGGCCTTGTGATGGAAAGGTATAGAAAGAAGGGAGAGAAGGATGGCTTTCTATGGTTCTGCGAAAACTGTGGGAATAAGCTGCACGAAGAGTATGTAGAGCTTACAGATATTGTCAACCAGCTACCTCCCATTATGGAGCGATTTTGGTCGAATAAAAACAAGCGGACTTGTAAGGTTTGCGGAACTTACATGGAGAAGTAAACAAATCACCTAAAGCCTGCTTATAGAGCTATGTCAACATTCAATTATGAGTTCAATTATGAGTTTGCAAGGCGCATGGATGCTGAGGATCCTCTTTCAAGTTTTAGAGAGGAGTTTCTTTTCCCTACCGTCAATGGTAAAAAAGCAATTTACTTCTGTGGAAACTCTTTGGGTCTCCAACCAAAATCAGCTAAAAAGTACTTAGATAAGGAACTCGATAATTGGGCTAATCTGGCAGTTGATGGGCATTTCGATGGTGAGGATGCCTGGATGTATATTCGCCAAAAATCTAAACCTGCATTAGCGAAATTGGTTGGGGCACATACCCATGAGGTAGTTGCCATGAATAACCTTACGAGTAACCTTCATTTTCTTTTGGTCTCCTTC
>CAZLUY010000423.1:0-9507 GCA_964562785.1 uncultured Limnohabitans sp.
AATAATGCTTCAGGATAACCTTCTTGCATCAGGGATTGTAGCTGTCACAGTTTTCTTTGTACTACGCATAAGCAAGGTGAACAACCCAATTGTTAAAGGGCTACTTGACTGGTTCCCTGCTATACTCTTCGCTTATGTAATTCCGGCAGCCTTTACTCACCTGTTTGATTTAGATCTTTCCGGTGTTTGGCTACATTCAGCTTCCAGAAATTGGATCATCCCCATTACACTACTCGCGGTAATGAGTGCATTGCCCATTAGACAGTTGGCCATAGTAGGCGTGAGACCACTGATTCTCTTTTTTCTAGGATCAGCAATTATTGCTACTCTACCCGTAATACTTGTTCTGGTGTTCTCAGAGATTAACTCTAGCTCAGAAGCTTTATTCATTGGAGATTCTTTTTGGAAGGGGCTAGTTCCCATAGTAGGTGGATGGATAGGAGGTAGCACTAGTCAGCTGATTTTGAAAGAACTTGCTTCCACTCCGGAATCCCTATTTCTATCCGTTTTAGTTTTGGATAATATCCTGGTGAATATCTGGACTATCCTTATGTTTCAATTCATAAAAAAAGCAGATTCAGTTTCAGCCCTCTTAAGAATAAATGATCCGCTCCCAGCAAAGCTTGAAGGAGAAGTAGGTCGATATGAAACGAAGCTCAAACCAGTTATTGTGTTGGTGATTTTCTTCTCCTTGGCGACAATAGTCTATTTGCTGGATATTTCCTTTTTGGGAATGGTGGTAAGCCTTTCTCTTTTGGGCTTTGCTTTGGGGAACTTCTTGCCAAATTGGAATGCGAGATTTGCTTTGAAGATGGGTGGGATTTGTATTGTGTTGGTGATGGCCATCTTGGGGCTCAAGCTTGATTTTTCCAATCTGACTTTACCTTGGTCCTTTATTCAGTTAGTCTTGGTCTGGTTAATCTTACACTTTGTGGGAATGATTTTGATAGCCAAAGTCCTTCGTTTAAATCTTGTTTGGGTTCCAATAGCTTCAATGGCGAATCTTGGTGGGATATCCACAGCACCAGCTGTGACGGCGGCCTACAGAAAAGATCTAATGCCTCATGCCGTTTTATTAGCAATTCTTAGTATGGTAACAGGCACTGCATGGGGCTTTCTTACCATTTACTTGTTTCAGTCCATTTAATTTTAACTATGAAATTTCCGAGCCTTGCCCAATTAAAAAAAGAGTTGAATTACTTGGAAAAAGATCAGTTGGAAGCCCTGATGGTGGATATGGCTAAATTCAGCCGCGATAACAAAGCCTATTTATTCTTTCGTCTAAATGCTGCTGATCAACCGAATTTGTACGTAGAGATGGTGCAGGAAGAATTGGAAGTAGAGTTCCAGAATGCTCGCTCGGATCATTTCTATTACGCCAAGAAATCTGCTCAGAAGATTCGAAGGAAAATGAATAAGCTTCTTCGACTCAGTAAGGATAAAGCTCAGCAGGTTGAAGTCATTTTGTATTTCTGTGAGAGATTAAAAGAAGAAGGCTTCTTAGAACATAGATCATCGGTTTTAGATAATCTCTTTCAAGTTCAACTTAGAAAGGCTCAAAAACTGGTTGGAGGCCTTCATGAAGATTTACAATATGATTATGAATATCGCTTTGCTGAATTGGAGTGATCCATAAAAACCACTATACTTTTCTAATAATTTTTGTATCTTCCTAAGAATCAATTTTTTAACTCAAAACCAATTTTTATGTCTAAGCTAGAAGGAAATAAAGGTGAAGTAATCCGACCACTAGTACTACACGAGCAAGATGTAGTAATCACCTATGAGATCAATGCAAGCGCCCTATGGAACGCGGATAATCCTGATAAAAAGGAAATAGAAGTCTTTTATAACATCATTAACTCAACTCATACATGGGGAAGTGGTAGAGACTTTGAGACGGATGCATGGGTGGGCAGTTATGTAACATGGAAGCTTGTCGTAGTTGGTAATGATGGCTATGATTATGCGGTGGTGATCGATGAGATAGAATTCGAAAAGGGAAAATCGCCATTCAAATGGAATACCATAAGAGGTAGAGGACGATCTAGATTGAGAAAGAGGGTGAAGAACGATGACCCTAAACTGGATGATCCAGAATACACTTTGTCTTTCTTTCTTATACAGGAAAAGACGGGGATGACTTCTGGGGGTAAGAAGAGATTCTCAATCGATCCTAGACTTAAGGTTAGAAGACATTCTTAAAAAAATTATTTCAGGTCTTTAATGAGATAACTTTAATTGAGCCATTCAAAAACCAATTGGCTTAGATAAGAATATAGAGCATAGCATTGATTAAGTATATGGTCAAAAAATCAAAAAATATCCATACTTTATGAGTCAATCAGTTGTAAAGAAAAACCAAACACTAAACTGTTTTATTATGAAATTAAGTTTGTACTTCCTTCTATTTTTCTGCCTTGTCGCTACCAGTATGGTTCACGCCCAGAACCCTAAAAATATACATATAGCCTATAAGGTGAATGCGGAAGCAATTTTCAATGGAGGAGATGTAGCCGGCAATTCCCAACTTTCAGATGACAATAATGGGAAATCGCCAGATGGAAACCCAACTAAGTTTGAATCAAAAGGATATATCTCAAAGAATGTGAATTGGGAAATCAAGGCAATTGGGGAAAACGCTAGTAGCTATCAAGTTAAGTTTCTGGATTTCCCTTGGTCTGGTGATATAGATGCCTTTGAAAAAAATCCGATTCCTGGAGGAGGTAGAAAGGCTAAAGCCAAGATTAAGGATAATTCTGGAGAAGGGACTATCAAATACACCATAAGATTCACTATCAAATCCAGTACTACTGGAGAAACCAAAACTTTTAATTTAGACCCTAGACTGAAAGTTGTAAGACAATCTTGATAAAGCCCTGTTTTTAGCAAAGTCACCCTTTTTTATTGACCATGCGACTTGGTTTAAGCTTTCTAGTAATATTCGCCTTCCATTACTTTCCAAGTTATGCGAGGCAGTTTTCTGCCGATGATTATCAGGAATTAGATAGTTTAAAACGAGTGGTTTGGCAACTCCCAGATGCTGAACAGGTAAGGGCACTAGGCCAAATAACTGGTTTAGAAGAAGAACCTGACAGCATCTTGAAGTATACAGAAATTCTTCTCGAAGTAGCAGGGAGGGATTCCTTGTATTTGTACTTATATGATGCTTATCTGCAGAGAGGAAATGCCTTCGGCTATATGGGTGATTATTCTAAGGCCCTGGAAATGTACTTGCTAAGTGTCGAAATGGCGGAGAGTACTGATTCAGAACTACTTATCGGGAATTCATTTATAGCAATTGCTGGGAATTTTGTTGATAGTAAAAACGAGGGTAACGCCGCTAGTTATTATAGAAATGGAATTGAAATACTAAGCCAAAATCTTTCCGATAGCCATGATTCAGTTACTTATGCGGTCGGGCTATATAATTTCGGTGATTTGCTGCTAAAGCAAGGAAAGATTGATTCTGCAGAACTCTTGATAAACAACGCCAAGACAGTTTTCCTTGAGATTGGTTTGACGGAATATCAGCCATATTGGCTGGGCAGTTTTGGGATCATAGAGGCGAATAAGGGGAATGATGTGCTTGCTGAGCAGTATTTAAATGAATCCATCACCATGTTGGAGGATTACTATGATTACTCCAATATTTCAAACTTTCTGCGATCCATAGCAAACGTTTATCTGGAAAGAGAAGACTACGATAAAAGCTTGTCTTATGCCAATAGAAGCCATGACTTAGCCAAAGAATATGATTTGCCTAAAGAGCTAAGCGAAACCAATTTGCTCCTTTACAAAATATTTGTGGGACTAGGAGAATCAGACAGAGCATTGGAGTACTACGAAACTCACATCGCTTACAGAGATAGCATAAACAACCTGGAGACCATTCGAAGTATAGCTGATCAGCGAACAGAATTTGAAGTTGCTCAAAAACAGGCGGAGCTCACCATTGTGGAGCTAAGATCTAAAAGGCAGCAGCTACTGCTTTACGGAGTCCTTGCCCTATTGATTTTAGCTGGGCTATTGATCTATGTTGTTTTCAGGAGATTCAAATTTGAAAAGGAGACAAAAGAGATAATTCAGACTGAGAAAAAGCGATCTGATGAGCTATTACTCAATATTCTTCCAGTAGAGATTGCAGATGAGCTGATGGCCGAAGGAAAAGTGCAGGCTCAGAAATTTGATGAGGTGACCGTGCTTTTTTCGGATTTTGCATCATTCACAACCCTTGCTGAAAGTACTCCACCTAAGCAATTGGTAAATAGCATAGATTTCTATTTCAAGGAGTTTGATAGAATATCCGATAAGTACGGATTGGAAAAGATCAAAACCATAGGTGATTCATACATGACTGCGGGAGGAATTCCTGAGGTTAAAAAAGGAAATGCAATCAATGTTGCTAAGGCGGCTATAGAAATGATGACCTTCACAATGCAAAAGAAGCCAGAAGGAATTGTGGAATTTGAAATGCGAATAGGGATTCACACAGGACCTGTGGTTGCAGGGATTGTAGGCTTGAAAAAATGGCAATATGATATTTGGGGTGATACCGTAAATGTGGCCTCCAGGATGGAGTCTAATTCCCTAGAAGGCAGAATTAATATCTCTGAAAGTACATATGACCTAATCAAGGATCATTTTGAATGTGAATACAGAGGAAGTGTAGAAGTGAAGAATAGGGGCGTATGGAATATGTATTTCCTTAATGAGGCTATTGAAGATCAGCAGTCCCGATAGCCACAATCTTCATCCATTCCTTCGAATTCTATGGTGATATGATGAATTGACTCGTGATTCATCGTCTCTTTAAATTTTTTCTTTAACTCATTTTGTTCAGACAGTTTATAGTCTCGATCCAGCCTGAGGTGTATAGTCAGCACATTGTATTCACCGTCCATAGACCAGATGTGACAGTCATGAATATCCTTGATCTCAGGAAACAGCCTCAGTTTAGAATGAATGTCCCCCATGTCTACTTCTTCAGGAATGCCCTGGAGCAAAACCCGCAAGCTTTTCCTTAGATTCTTAGAGACATTCCACAGAACCCAGCTTGAGATTAAGACTGAAAGAATCGGGTCAATTATCAGAAGGTCATAGAACTGCATCAGTATACTTCCAATTAAAACTGCCACCCAACCGAGGACATCTTCTAAGAGGTGCAGGCTAACGACTTTCTCATTTAGGGTTTTACCTTTTCTCAGTTTGAATACAGCGGCTCCATTTACGATTACTCCAAGAACCGCCAAATACATCATTCCTTCGGCATTGGTGGCCTGAGGATCAAATAACTCCGGAATGGCATGAAATAGAATGATGATAGATCCAATGATCAATACAATAGAATTGATCAGGGCTCCAAGCAATGAAAATCGTCGGTATCCGTAGGAGAAAGTTTTTGTCCTTCCTTTTTTAGAGAGTCTCTGAAAATACCATGATAGCCCCAGGCTGAGGCTGTCTCCTAGGTCATGAAGGGCATCTGATAGAATTGCCAGGCTATTGGTGTAAATACCCCCAACAATCTCAATCAGAGTAAAAAATAGATTCAGGAAAAATGCCGCTTTGATATTTTCTTCTGCCTTATGATGAGAATGCCCATGGTGATGTCCCATGAGCTTAATCTAAGGAAAAGATACTTTTAAGTGAAGGGATAGCAGCCACATTGCTTCCTACTTCATCCCCTCAAGCTCAGTTTGCATCTCTTTGAGCATCTTCAGCATATGACTGATCTTGAGTTCCTTTTCCTCGAAATCACTCATATTGATGCTACAGCTAAATTCCCAGAGCTCAATCACTTCTTCCAGTTTGACCTCATAAGGAGCATAATCCTTATTGTCTGAATGTAATTCAAGAGTCTGCTCATCTTTACGATAGACACGCTTGTAAACGATGCCTTCCTGTTCTGTAAGAACGATATAGGTCTTTCCATTATGAAGCTCCTGTACGCTCTCCAGAAACCTGGCGATTACAAATGAGCCATCTTTAAGAGGCAACATAGAATCTCCTTTAATTGGAAATGCTCTATGTTTTCCAGTGGGCAGAAATGGTAGTTTGATTTTTTCCAGTTGCTCAATGAATTCAGGGTCTGAGTAGCCATTGAGATAACCTGCTGATGCACTTGCCGAAATAACCTCAATCATATCCTTTTCCCCTTCATCTACGACGATAGGGAAGAGTACGCGCTGATTTCCTATGTCTATATATGACTTGTTCTGTGACCTGGATAAGTCATGCCTGACTAATGCATCTATGGGTAAGTGAAAGAAGCCTGAAATCAAGATCAGAATCTCTATGGATGGCTCAGATCTGCCTTCTTCATAGGAGCCAATTCTTGATCTGGTGATACCTAAATCTTCGGCTAATTGCTCCTGAGTCATCCCACGATTTTTTCTAAGAAAACTGAGGTTTGTCGCTATTCGTCGCATTTGCTACAAATATAAGCAATTAGTGATTGATAATGTAGCTAATTTTGAAATATCAAATCAGGTATAAAAATGTATCTCAATACACATTCTTATTTCAGTCTTAGATATGGGACACTTTCTCTGGAAAAACTTCTGGAGACAGCGCAGGAAAGAGGGGTAAAGACACTGGCTTTGACCGACATAAATATCAGTAGTTGCTGCATGGATTTCTTCCGAATGGCTCCAAAGTATAATATTAAACCAATACTTGGAGTTGATTTTAGAAATAGTGCTGTAAAACAGTTTGTTATGCTTGCTAAAACAGCTGCTGGTTATGCTCAGATTAATCACTATTTATCCAGGCTTCTTCTTAAAAATGATCCTGTAGTCCCTGAACGAGCACCACAGCTTTTGGATACCTATGTGGTCTATCCATTTAAGAGTTTACAAAAGTCAAATTGGAAGCTGAAAGCAAATGAATTTATCGGTATTGCTTTCCAGGAACTGAATCAGCTTCGCTTCTCAAAATGGAAAGATCAGCTCCATAAACTGGTGATTTTACACCCGGTAAGCTTTCTGGGAAAGACCAGCTTCAATATGCATCGTTTGCTTAGGGCGATTGATAAAAACGTTCTCTTGAGCAAACTCCCAAAAGAAGAGCAGGCAGAGGAATGGCATCAGATGCTCCCTGTTGAAGAGTTACGAGAGAAGTTTAGAGACTTTCCGGAGATTATTCAGAATACGGAGGATCTACTCGATAGCTGCCATATGGAGCTAGATATCAATGGAGCCAAACCCAAGAATCAAAAATGCTATTCTGCTAATGAGGAGCTGGATTTTAGATTGCTACGAAAGCTTAGCTATGATGGGCTCATTTACCGCTACCCAAGACCCTCTGAGCGGGTTTATAAGCGTATAGAGCAGGAGTTGGAGATTATTCGACAGAAAGGTTTTGTGTCTTATTTTCTGATCAACTGGAAGATTCTCAAGTATGCACGAAGTAAAGGGTTTTACTATGTGGGTAGGGGAAGTGGAGCCAATAGTATTATCGCCTATTTGCTTCAGATTACCAATGTAGACCCGGTAGACCTTGATCTTTACTTCGAGCGTTTTATCAATCTATATCGAAAGAACCCGCCTGATTTTGATATTGATTTTTCCTGGATGGATCGGGATGATGTGATCGAGTTTATCTTCAGCAGATTCCCGCATACAGCTCTCGTAGCCGTGTATAACACCTTCCAGTACAGGGCGGCCATTCGTGAGCTGGGGAAGGTGATGGGGCTACCAAAGCATGAGATAGATGTGCTTACCCGAGCCAAGGGGAAGTTTGACTATCATGCTCTCGATAAGCTTTCTCAGTTAGTGATTCGCTATGCGAGCTATCTGCAGGATATGCCAAACTATCTGGGAATTCATGCAGGAGGAATTATCATCTCAGATAAGCCTATTCAGACCTATTGTGCGACTTTCTTGCCTCCTAAGGGCTTTCCCACAGCACAGATTGATATGGTGGTAGCCGAGGATATTGGTCTCTATAAGTTTGACATTCTAAGTCAGAGAGGCTTGGGGAAAATTCGTGATGCGGTGCAGATCGTGGAGAAGAATGCAGGCGTCAGGGTAGATATCCATGATTTCAAGCGATTCAAAGAAGATGAGAAAATCAAAGAGCTACTTCGTGAGGCAAAGGCCATCGGCTGCTTTTATGTAGAATCTCCAGCTATGCGAATGCTGATGAAAAAGCTTCGGGTAGATAATTATCTGGGTTTGGTTGCAGCCAGTTCGATCATTAGGCCTGGTGTAGCTAAGTCAGGAATGATGCGGGAATACATTCAGCGCTACAGGAAGCCTGAGCGAAGAAAAGATGCTCATCCCATTATGCTGGATATCATGCCGGAAACCTTTGGAGTGATGGTTTATCAAGAAGATGTGATCAAAGTAGCTCACTACTTTGCCGGGCTGGATCTGGGTGAGGCAGACATGCTCAGACGAGGTATGTCCGGTAAGTTTCGATCAAAGGATGAGTTTCAGAAAGTGAAGGAAAAGTTCTTCTCGAACTGTAAGAAGAAGGGCTATGCGGATGATCTAACAGCTGAAATCTGGAGGCAAACGGAAAGCTTTGCAGGATATGCTTTTGCCAAAGGTCACTCAGCTTCCTACGCCGTGGAGAGCTACCAGAGCCTTTTTCTAAAGGCCTATTACCCTCTGGAATACATGGTGGCTACAGTCAACAATGGGGGAGGTTTTTATAGCCGTGAGCTCTATGTGCATGAGGCAAGAATGAATGGGGGAATTATTCATGCTCCATGCGTCAATCGTAGTAGTCTGGAAACCATTATCGAAGGGAAGGATATCTATCTGGGTTTTCATACGATCAATTCGCTTGAAAGCAATTTCGCCCAGAAAATCATTCGTGAGAGGGTTAAGAATGGGCCTTTTGATTTCCTGGATGATCTTATCGATAGAGTGTCAGTCACACTAGAGAATTTGATTATTCTGATTAAAGTTGATGGCTTGCGAAGTATGGGTAAGGATAAGCGGAGCCTGCTTTGGGAAGCCCATATGAAAATCAATGGGGTTTCTTTTGAAGAGCATATACCACTGCTTTTTAGACCTCCCGGTACAGATTTCCATCTTCCTCCTTTGCCGAGCACGGATACCGAAGAGGCATTTGACCAGCTTGAACACATTGGCTTCACACTGGAATCTCCTTTTGATCTGATCAAAGATCATCAGGTAAATCTCCTTCTGGCTAGAGACCTGCCTTCTATGATAGGAAGGGTAGTCAAAATTGATGGTTACTTGATCTGCACCAAAAATACTTCCACCTCAAATGGTAAGCGAATGTATTTCGGGACATTCCTGGATTCAGCGGGGGATTTTATTGATACAGTGCATTTCCCTCCCGTAGCAGAGCGATTTCCTTTCTCTGGTCCGGGGGTGTATCAGATCACTGGAAAGGTGATGGAAGAATTTGAAAGTATAAGTATAGAGGTGTCGGCAATGAATCGATTACCAATTATAGAAGACCCTAGATATGCAGCGTGATGGAGGATAATAGATCGATAGCACACATGGATTTGGATACATTTTTTGTGTC
>CAZLUY010000424.1:0-1519 GCA_964562785.1 uncultured Limnohabitans sp.
TTGAAGGAGAGGTAAAAATAGAGGCCACCTGGTCTCCAGCCATCGATGGTCAAAAAGCTGAATCTGAAAATATTCAAAATACAACTCCAAATACCATAATCAATGATGCTAGGGTGGATATTGAGGGGAGAACCCTCCCTCACTAATCAGAACTTAGGTCAAATTAACTTTTCATTTAAGTGAAGTAACATTTAAGTTTTGATTTTGGATTTCATAATAACTTACAAAATACCAGCTTTATTTCTAAGCTGGTATTTCTTTTTAATCATCCCTTATCCTTTTCATCTCTAACCCTACTTTCCTCTGCACGATCTTCCCGTAACTCTGCTGGGTAGTCTGAATCTTTGAATGCCCTAGCAGTTCTGAAACCACCTCCATCGGCACATCATTAAATAACAGCACGGTAGTGGCAAAAGTCCTCCTGGCTACATGATGGGTCAATCTCTTTTTGATCCCACATACATCGGCAATCTCTTTGAGATAGCCATTAAACCTGGCATTACTGGTCACAGGAAGCACATATTCACTCTCGGAAGCATACTTCTTGATGATCTTCTCTGCCTTAGGAAGTAATGGAATAGACAGCTCCTTCTGTGTCTTCTGCCTTTTCATCTTGATCCAGAGCTCTCCATCATAGCCTTTGACGATATGCTCTTTTTTTAGATTCACCATTTCCTTAAAGGCCAGTCCTGTATAGCAGCAAAATACGAAACAATCTTTGATGACCTGAATCCTCTTAATATTGAAGCTAGATTTCTCCAACCTCTTTAACTCCTCAACAGTCAGAAATACCACCTCTTTCTTGACTGATTTTGCCCTGTACAACAGGAAAGGATCTTTCTCCAAATAGTCATGTCCAATGGCAAATTTAATCACCTTCCTCAGACGCTGTATCGCTTTGTTTAAGGTGCTTTGCTGGAAGTTTTTGACCGTCTGAAGGTAGTAGATATAATCGCTTAGAAAGGCCATTTTAAGCCCTCTGAGAGGCTTATCCGAGGTCTTGTATTGATGCCTTATAAAGTCTTTTAAATGCCTCTGAGATTCGAGATATTTCTGGTAAGTGACCATCACTATTTCCTTGCCAATAAGCTTGTAGATTCTCTCATTATGTAAATCCCATACCTCCACAATTCCCATATCCTGCTTTAGTGATTTCCCCTTGAATTGGTTGTAAATATCATTCACAGAAAATGGCTCTTCCCCAACTTGGAGCATTAAAAAAGCCTTACTGATTTTATGTTCAATAAGGCTTAGTTGCATGTTGGTAGTTTCTTCCTGATCCGATTGATCAAGGAGTCTTTGTTTCTTGGGGTCCCAGTGGTCAGGATTCACCCTGATTCCAGTTGAGAAATCCTTTCGTTGTTTGTTGTAGGTGAGTCTGCACCTGATTGGAGCAAGACCTTGGTTATTCAGACCTCCAGGCTTTATACTGAATCTGATATATAGTTTAATTGTGTTCATTGTTGATAGATTTAAAGTTAATATTGATTCCGACCCTTGAGAAAATACAGGCCCTTAG
>CAZLUY010000425.1:0-2707 GCA_964562785.1 uncultured Limnohabitans sp.
ACAGAGAATGCTTCTCAAGCTCCTGAAATCATCAGTGATCTGCTAATTCTACTTAATTCACCAGATTACTTTTCTATCTATCCGCCAACCAACCAATTGATCTTTTGGATTGCGGGTTTATTTATGAGCGAAGAGATTCTTTCCGGAATTATCGCTCTGCGAGTTATGCTTATCCTGGGCGAAATTGGAGTTTTTCTGGTTTTGAGAAAGATTCTGAAGAAATGGGATATTCCTGAATCAAGATTGATTTGGTATTGGCTGAATCCATTTATCATTTTGGAAATAACTGGAAGCTTACATTTCGAAGGCTTGGTTCTTCTTCTGCTAGTGTTAGCTATTTATTTTCTGATCAAGAATAGAAACCTATTTGCAGGATCATTCCTTGGGTTGAGCGTAGCAGTGAAATTAGTACCGCTTATCCTGCTTCCGGCTATCTTTTTTAATCAACGCATATCAGCCAAAGGCAAATTCTTAATAGGTTTTGCACTGGCGATTTTGATTGGCTTCTTTCCCCTTGCTTTTGAAGGCACTTTCTGGAAATTTTTGGAAAGCGTCAGATTATATCAGGGAAAATTTGAATTCAATGCCTCCATCTATTATGTATTTCGAGAGGTAGGTTTTTGGATCAAAGGCTATAATACAATCGCCACTTTGACGAAGATTTTGAGCCTTTTGACTTTGGCGTCTATTGTTTGGTTTAGTTGGAAAAACAGAGAGAAACCTTTGCGAGAGAGCTTGACCTTATGGTTGATTGCTTACATCATTTATTTATTCCTACAGCCGGTTGTTCATCCATGGTATTTGATCCCAGCATTTGGTATTAGCCTTTTTACAAATAGTAAGGTGCTTTTGGTTTGGACGTTTACAGCCATCTTTTCTTATGCTGCTTATTCTTATGCTGAAGTGATTGAAAGGCCAATATTTTTGATCCTTGAGTACGTACCGATATTTTTGATCTTAATTCAAGAAGTAAGGTCAGGAAAACTCCTGCCAATCCATAAAACCGAATCCCTATCATGAAAAAGGCTCTCTACATTTTAGTCCTTTGTTCCGCTGTAATGTTGTCTTGTTCTACCAAAGAGGTGGATACCGATGCCATAGCTTTGCTCGAAAAATCAGCAGAAGCATACGGTGGTGTAGAAAAGTGGAATTCTATTTCTGAAATCAAGTTTCAAAAATGGACCATGCTTCTGGACTCTCTGGGTCAGGTGGAATCAGAAACCAACCAAACACAGGTTTTTCAGCTCAAACCAAAGTTCACGGCAAATATCAGCTGGATGAATGATGGACTTTTGAACGTATCCAAATGGGATGGAGAAGAAATGAGCTTTCAGCTAGGGGATAATCCTGTTGAAAATGAGGATTTTCTGGCTCAAAAGAAGAGAGACATGGATGCCGCATTTTATGCCTTTGCTCAACCCTGGAAGCTTCTTGATGATCCGGAAGCTAACATAACCTATCTAGGTGAAAGGGTATTCAATGAGGAGTATTTAGCCTACACTATTCGTGTCGATTATGGTCCGGATTCCGACATTTGGTGGTATTACTTCGATCCACAAAACTTCCTATGTATGGGGAATGAAGTTCAGCTCAAAGATCACCGAAGCTTGATAGTTAATGGACGAGTTGAGCAGGCAGAGGGCATGATTTTCCACGGTGCCAGAACGAGTTATCGCGTAGATGAGAATGGTAAGAAACTCTATGTCAGAGCCAGATACCAATACTCTGACTACGAATTAGGTTTTTAAACAACCTGAAAAAGGAACTATATCTCGGCAAATTTTATTTCTCTCCAAACCCTTGATATGAGAACTCTATATTCATTAGTAATACTTAGTGTGATTGTTGTTTCTGCTTGGTCTTGTGACTCAAGAACTGAAGCAGAAAAAATCGTTGGAAATGCTATCGTGGCACATGGTGGAGAGAAGTATTTCACTTCAAATATCTCTTTCGACTTTAGAGATAAGCACTATAAAATCTTCAAGAGTAGAACAGATTATCAGTATAGCCGAGAATTTACTGACTCTACCGGTAGGGTTAAAGATGTGTTGAATAATGATGGTTTTGTGAGGACGGTCAATGATGTTCAAATCGATACTTTGGTCGATGAGCGTATCGGGGCATTTTCACGTTCGGTGAACTCAGTAGCGTACTTCGCCTTTCTTCCTTATGGTTTGAATGATCCCGCAGCGATTAAATCTTATGAAGGAATAACCGAAATTGACAACGAACGATATCACTTAATTCGAGTTACTTTTAAGGAAGAGGGTGGTGGAGAAGATTTTGATGATATCTTTTTGTACTGGATTGGAGTGGATGACTTTCTTGTTGATTACATCGCCTACAGCTATCACACCGATGGTGGAGGAGTACGTTTTAGGTCTGTGAGCCAATCAAGAGAAGTAGAGGGGATTGTTTTTCAGAATTATCTGAATTATAAACCCGCTGATAAAAATACACCTGTAGATCAGATGCAGGAACTTTATATTTCTGGTGAATTAGAGTTACTTTCAGAGATAAATCTCGAAAATATTAAGGTGAATTAAACCCCAAGATATGAATCCTCAAAAACTTAAATTTCATAATAGAAGAGGATTCCAATTGTCAGCCGATCTATATTTACCCCTAGATCGTAAGCCTAAATATTTTGCGCTTTTCGCTCACTGTTTCACCTGCTCCAAAAACTTTTCTGCTGTAACCAAGATAT
>CAZLUY010000426.1:0-3054 GCA_964562785.1 uncultured Limnohabitans sp.
GGTTACTAATACGCTGACCCAAAAAGTTTAATTATCTTTGAGGCGTGAATGAAAGTTCACGCCTCAATGCATTAAAAGCCTATGACTATTCACAAAGAGGGCCGTTCGTTGCTCATTTGGTTAATGATAATTTTGGTGGGATTGAATGGGACATTGTACTACTTGATGCCCGATGCGGATATAGTACTACAGGTTATTCTCGCCCTAAGTATTGTCTTTTATCTACTGATTCTACAGTTTTTCCGCAATCCCTCTTTCGAGCTACCTCAGGAAGAAAATGTGGTCTATGCCCCAGCAGATGGGAAAGTAGTGGTGATTGAGGAGACTGAGGAAACGGAGTATCTAAAGGAGAAGAGATTGCAAATTTCCATATTCATGTCACCTCTGAATGTGCACGTGAATCGGTCACCATTAAAAGGTGTGGTAGAGTACTTTAAATATCATCCCGGTAAATACTTGGTGGCATGGCATCCTAAATCAAGCACGGAGAATGAAAGAACGACTATGGTTCTTCGGACGGATTCTGGGGTGAAGGTTTTAGTGAGACAAATAGCTGGAGCTCTTGCAAGAAGAATCAAATGGTATGTGGATGCAGATTCTCAATTAGATCAAGGTGCAGAGTTTGGCTTTATCAAATTCGGTTCGAGAGTGGATGTATTTTTGCCTATCGGTACCGAAGTTTTGGTGGACTTGGATCAAGTAACTAAAGGAGCCAGAACACCAATTGCGAGGTTAAAATAAGCTAGACCTTCCAGGCTCTGGTCATTTCTTTCTTTCCCGGAGGACCAGGTAACCTTTCCACTTCAAAACCTACTTCGGTAAGATCTCTTTTGAGCTGGCCAGTAGCGCAATAGGTAGTCAATACTCCGCCAGGTCTCATGTGGTCATAGATTTTTTGGAAAAGATGCTTCTCCCACATTTCGGGTTGCTTCTTTGGCGCAAAAGCATCATAAAAAACGACGTCCATGGGGTATAGCTGTACTTCTTCAAGTGTGGTTTCGTCCTTTTTGAAATTGAAGAACTCAGTTAGGACCTTTCCTTGATTCCAGGGGTTCCGGTGAATCTGTTGAAACTGAGGTTTATAATGGACGATATTACTGTCCATTTCAGCATAATTTAGCTTTGTGTAGATTTCTTCACCGAGAGGAAATGGTTCGATCGTGTGGTAAAGCATAGGAACACGATTTTGCTCAGCCCATACCATACTCAGCCAAGTGTTCAGACCAGTTCCAAAACCTACTTCAAATACCCTTATTGGCCTTCGGTTAGGATTTTCCGCTAACCAGGCATCGAGGCCATATAGCATAAAGACATGAATGGACTCTTTGAAGGCTCCATGAAAACTATGGTAGGTTTCTTTTAGCCCTTCATGGTATAATGAATGAGAGCCATCCTCTGTGGTGATCAGTTTTACGTCCATTTATGGCTTGTAGATTAATGCTGCACAATGAGCTGAAATGCCTTCCTCTTTCCCGACAAAGCCAAGACGCTCTGTAGTTGTCGCTTTAATGGAGATGTCTTCTTCTTCTACTTCCATCACCTCACTTAGACATTTTTTCATGCTTGGGATATGTGGATTGACCTTTGGTTTTTGGAGACATATTGTGGTATCGACATTGCCAATTTCATAGCCTTCATCCCTAATTAGTTTCATGACTTCTTTTAAAAGGATTTTGCTATCGATTCCCTTGAACTTTGGGTCCTGATCGGAAAAATGATGGCCAATATCCCGCATGTTTGCGGCTCCAAGAAGTGCATCACAGATTACATGAATCAGGACATCTGCATCTGAATGTCCTACAGCGCCAAGATGATAATCTAGTTTGATCCCGCCAAGCCAGAAATCATATCCAGGCTGCAATTGGTGGACATCGTATCCATACCCGATTCTAAATTTGCTCATTATTTTTCTGCTTTATAGTAGACGACAGATGACTGGTTGTCTTGAATGATTCTTTTACCCCAATCCTTGATCTGAGAATCGCCAAGTCTATTCTTTATTTCGAACTCTGCCAAATAATTATTGGGATCTCCAAGATGGGCATGATAGGCAAGATTCATCACCCGTTTTAAGATCTTAATATTCTCAAAGGTTTTCATCGCTTCCGATTGATTTCGGATCTTCTGTAGGTCCTTTTCAGGAGTTTCAGTTTCAAGAAATTCTTCAACCAATAGATCTAATTCCTTTTCAGCTGTTTCTGCTGGCACCCCATCTTCCATTTTACCAGAGAACACCAATAATCCTGGGTCCACGGAGCCAATAATATACGATCCTATGGAAGAGAAAAGTTTGCCATTTTTGACCAATTTATCTTGGAGTATAGAAGAATTCCCAAAACCCAATAAATCTGTTATCAAGTCTGCCTCAAAGTATCCGTCATCCCCTCGGGCAGGCATTTTATAGGCCTTGTAAAGGGAGTCTGTTGGAACGTTTTTATAAACCGTCTTTTCTTTTCTTGAAGACTGTACGGGTTCAGGGTTCGGGCTAGAGCGAACCTTGGCCGAAGGCTTAATTCCTCCAAACCACTTTTCCACTTGCACTTTTGCGTTTTCCTTAGAAATGTCACCTGCAATAACCAGAATTGCATTATCTGGAGAATAGTGCGTTTCATAGAAGTCAATCACATCCTCCTCAGTGTACCCTTCCACATGATCAAGACTCTCCCCAATAGTCGGCCATCTATAGGCATGCTTTTCGAAAGCCAAAGCTCGTAAATGGTGGAAAGCATCTCCGTAAGGTTGGTTTAAGTAGCGTTGCTTGAACTCTTCCAGAACCACTTTTCTTTGCGTCTCGATAGTCTTAGTGGTCAAGGAAAGTTGGAACATCCTATCCGATTCCAGCCAGAGAGCCGTTTCCAAATTAACGGCGGGCAAGGAGATGTAATAGTTTGTGATATCAGGACTGGTAAAGGCGTTACATGAGCCTCCAGCATGATCGAGTATTCGGTCAAAGTGTTTGGCATTTTCTGATCCACCAAACATTAGGTGTTCAAAAAAATGAGCTAAACCGCTTTTGCCTTCTACTTCATGACGTGAACCTACCTTATATAAGAG
>CAZLUY010000427.1:0-13528 GCA_964562785.1 uncultured Limnohabitans sp.
CTCCGCATCCTCTCGGGTAATATTAAATCCGTGATTTTGTGAAGTAATTTCTGATTTCCCAGTTTTTAAGTTCTTAATAGGGTGGTTAATTCCCCTGTGACCATGGTGCATTTTGTAAGTGCTGATGCCACATGACTCGGCTAGAATCTGGTGTCCAAGGCAAATCCCAAATACTGGCTTGTCTGTTGAAAGAATATCCTTGGTAGTTTCAACAGCATACTCCATCACAGCAGGATCACCTGGTCCATTGGAAAGGAAGTAAGCATCTGGTCCCCAGGCTTCCATTTCAGCAAGAGATGTCTTAGCTGGAAAGACCTTACAATAGGCTCCTCGGTCTGATAGATTTCTAAGGATATTCTTCTTGATACCAAGATCAAGACAAGCAACTTTAATTTCAGAATCTTCAGAGCCAAAGAAATAGGGCTCCTTGGTACAAACTTCGGATGAAAGCTCAAGACCATTCATATCCGGTAATTCCTCGAGTTTAGCTTTCAACCCATCCAAATCATCCTCATAATCAGAACTAATGATAGCATTCATCGCTCCCGCAGAGCGAATATGTCTTACCAATTTTCTGGTATCGATATCAGCGATTCCAGTAATATCATATTTCTCCAAATAGTCCTGCAAGGAACCCGAAGCATCGACTCTTGTGTGGATCTGAGAAAAACTATTTACCACAATTCCACCGATGGTAGGATGATCTGACTCAACCTCGGTGTCAATCACTCCATAATTTCCAATATGGCTTGTGGTAGTTACGATTATTTGACCCGTATAGGAAGGATCTGTATAAATCTCCTGGTATCCGGTCATGCCTGTATTGAAGCATATTTCACCACCGTTAGTGCCTGGATTACCGATAAGATTTCCGTGAAAAATCGTTCCGTCTGCGAGTAGTAGAGTTGCCTTTTGCTTGTTCATTCTCAAGATTTTGCCCAAAGTTAAATAAATCTCTGAAGCTATAATTCCAGAGACAAAAAAAAAGGATTGAACTAACGCTCAACCCTTTTTTTACTAGTTATGAATAGACTTATTTGTCATCAGTCTTGTTCTCTTCTGTATCTTCAGAAGCGTCTGCCTCAGGAGTCTCATCTGCCTCAGCAGTTGGCTCTTCAGTCTTCACTTCTTCTACAGTTTCTTCTGCTTTTACTTCTTCAACAACCTCCGCTTCTGGAGTCTCTTCAACTACAGGAGCTTCAACAGCTGCTTCAGCAGTTTTCGCTTTTCCTCCTCTTCTAGATCTACGTGTAGTCTTCTTAGCAGGCTTAGCATCCTTCTGCATCAATTCATTGAAGTCTACAAGCTCGATGATACACATTTCAGCGTTGTCACCTAGTCTGTAACCTGTCTTGATGATTCGGGTATATCCTCCTGGACGAGAACCTACACGATCAATTACTTCACCGAACAAGTCTTTAATTGCTTCCTTGTTCTTAAGGTAAGAGAATGCCATTCTTCTATTGTGAGTAGTATCCTCCTTCGCTCTGGTGATCAATGGCTCTACATACTTTCTCAACTCCTTTGCTTTAGCAAGAGTAGTTGTGATACGCTTATGTAGTATCAGAGAAGTAGCCATGTTCGAAAGCATAGCCTTTCTGTGAGCAGCTTTTCTTCCGAGGTGGTTAAATTTCTTACCGTGTCTCATGATATTTTATTCTTCTTCAAGTTTATACTTTGAAATATCCATTCCAAAAGTCAATCCCTTCTCCTGAATCAATTGCTCCAACTCGGCAAGAGACTTCTTACCAAAGTTTCTGAACTTCATCATATCAGAGATTTCAAGCTTAGCAAGATCTCCTAGAGTCTTCACATCAGCTGCCTTAAGACAGTTGAATGCTCTTACGGAAAGGTCTAGATCGCTTAGAGAAGTCTTCAAAAGCTTTCTCATGTGCAAGAATTCCTCGTCGATTGGCTCTGGCTCAGCGATTCCGGTGGAATCTAGAACCATAGTCTGATCGGAGAATAGCATGAAGTGCTGGATCAAAATCTTTGCTGATTCCTGAAGTGCTTTCTCTGGGTGGATAGATCCATCAGTAGTCACTTCCAAAACCAACATTTCGAAGTCAGTCTTCTGCTCAACTCTTGTGTTCTCAACGCTATACTTTACATTCTTAATAGGTGTAAATACTGCATCGATAGCAATCATACCAAAGACCTGCTCTTTTGGCTTGGATTCTTCAGCTGGCAAATAACCTCTTCCTTTTTCGATTACGATTTCCATTTCGAAAGTCGCAGATGGATCCAAGTTACAGATAACCAAATCCGGATTCAGGATCTCAAAAGAAGAAGTAAACTTAGCAATGTCCCCAGCGGTGAATACAGACTGATTCTTGATCTCGATAGTAATCTTACCATCGAAAGCCTCATGGACTTTCTTAAATCTAACCTGCTTCAAATTAAGGATGATGTCAGTCACATCTTCCACTACACCTTCGATAGTAGAAAACTCATGAACAACACCTGGAAGCTTCACGCTGGTAATTGCATACCCTTCAAGGGAAGAAAGAAGAATTCTTCTAAGTGCATTACCGATGGTAACTCCGTAACCTTTTTCAAGTGGTTTGAAGGTAAACAAGCCATGGAAGTCATCGGCTTTCTCCATTACCACTTTCTCGGGCATTTGAAATGCTAGTATGGACATATAGTTTCTTTTGTTTAAAGCTGAAAATAAATTTTACTTAGAGTATAGTTCGACAATAAGCTGCTCTTTGATATTCTCTGGAATATCATCTCTGCTAGGGATACTGACGAATTTACCGGTCAATGATGCCAAATCCCACTCTAACCAAGGATATTGCATGGCACCTCTACCAGCCAAACTATTAGTAATCGCTTCAAGCGACTTAGAACGCTCTCTTACTGAAACCACATCACCTGGCTTCAAAGAGTAAGAAGGGATGTTAACCACTTCTCCGTTCACAAGGATATGCTTGTGAGAAACAAGTTGTCTTGCCCCTCTTCTAGTTGGGGAAATCCCCATTCTATAAACAGTGTTATCCAATCTAGCTTCAAGAAGCTGAAGTAGGTTTTCACCTGTGATACCAGACTTTCTGGAAGCAATGCCGAACATCTTAGCGAATTGTCTCTCGAGCACTCCGTAGATGTATTTTGCTTTTTGCTTCTCTGCAAGCTGGATTGCGTATTCAGACTGCTTCTTTCTTCTACCACGGCCATGCTGACCTGGAGGATAATTCTTTTTCTGAAGTGCTTTGCTGTGCCCTTCGATAGGCTCGCCAAATTTTCTGGCGATCTTGGATTTAGGACCTGTATATCTAGCCATTCTTTCTAATCTTTAAAATTAAACTCTTCTACGCTTAGGAGGACGACAACCATTGTGAGGCATTGGAGTCACGTCGATGATCGTAGTCACATCCAGTCCAACGTTTTGTAAAGTTCTGATCGCAGATTCACGTCCTGATCCTGGACCTTTAACGAATACCTCGATTTTTCTAAGACCTAAGTCATAGGCCACCTGACCACAATTTTGTGCGGCCATTTGCGCTGCATATGGAGTGTTTTTCTTAGAACCTCTGAATCCCATTTTACCGGCAGAAGCCCAAGAGATTACTTGCCCTGCATTATTGGTAATAGAGATAATGATGTTGTTAAAGGATGCTCTGATGTGAGCTTGCCCTACGGCTTCAACCTTAACAACTCTCTTTTTACCCTTAGCTTTATCGTTTCTTTTCTGAGCCATAATCTAATTCAGGTTTTATTTAGTTGCCTTCTTTTTGTTAGCAACAGTTTTTCTCTTACCCTTCCTTGTTCTAGCATTGTTCTTAGTCTTCTGACCTCGAACAGGAAGTCCTTTTCTGTGTCTCAAACCTCGGTAACAACCGATATCCATTAGTCGCTTAATGCTCAATTGGATCTCTGACTTCAGTACACCTTCTGTTCTGTACTCCTCAGAGATAATGTTACGGATAGCGGTAGACTCTTCGTCAGTCCACTCACCCGCCTTCTTATCAACGGAAATACCGGCTTTTTCCAAAATAGCTGCAGCTGAACTTCTTCCTATTCCGAAGATGTAAGTAAGTCCAATTACGCCACGCTTATTGTCTGGTATATCTACACCTGCAATTCTAGCCATAACTTAACCTTGTCTTTGTTTAAACTTAGGATTCTTCTTATTGATGACGTAAAGCTTTCCTTTTCTTCGGATCACTTTACAGTCAGCACTTCTCTTTTTGATAGATGCCTTAACTTTCATATCACTTTATTTATATCGATATACTATTCTACCTTTTGTCAAATCATAAGGAGACATCTCAAGCTTCACTCTGTCACCAGGCAAAATCTTGATATAGTTCATCCTCATTTTTCCTGAAATATGAGCGATAAGCTGATGCCCATTTTCAAGTTCTACTTTGAACATCGCATTAGACAAAGCTTCTACGATTGTTCCATCTTGTTCTATAGATGTCTGTTTAGCCATATTAGAATTTAAAATTCTCTTCTATGTATTTGTGGGTCGTTAAGACCTCCGTTTTGTCTTCAAAAATCGCTACCGTATGCTCATAGTGGGCAGAAGGTTTTCGATCCGCCGTGCGAATCGTCCATCCATCTCTTTCCTGGACAATATTTCGTGTCCCAAGATTTACCATGGGCTCAATGGCGATTACCATTCCAGACTTGAGGAGAGGTCCACTTCCACGCTTACCATAGTTTGGAACTTCTGGTGACTCGTGTAGATTTTTACCGATTCCATGTCCAACAAGCTCTCTGACTACTGTGTAGCCTTTGGCTTCTACAAACTTCTGAATCGCATTACCTACATCACCGAGACGATTTCCAAAAACGGCTCGCTCAATCCCAAGATATAATGAATCTCGAGTGGCTTTTAATAAGGAAATAACAGCAGGGGGTACTTCACCGATAGGGTACGTATAAGCGGAATCGCTATGAAAACCTTGGTGAAAGACTCCACAATCTACTGAGATTATATCGCCATCTTTCAATTCATAATCGCTGGGAAAACCGTGAACAACAACTTCGTTCACAGAAATGCAAAGTGAAGCAGGAAAACCATTATATCCCTTGAATGAAGGAACTGCCTGGTTATCTCTGATAAACTCCTCAGCAATCTTATCTAGAAAAGAGGTCTTTACCCCTTCTTTGACATGCTTGGCTACTTCTCCATGAGCTCTGCCAAGTATGTCGGCACTTTCTTTTATTATCTGAACCTCTTCCGAAGTCTTATAATGAATCATCTTAGGCGACCTGATAATTTGAAGAATTGTTCTTCATATTACCACTCTTCATCATTCCTTCGTAATGACGCATCAATAGATAACTCTCAATTTGTCTCAATGTGTCCATGATCACACCCACCATAATCAAAAGGGAAGTACCACCATAAAACTGAGCAAACTCACCACCTACACCCGCGATAATCGCAATCGCCGGAAGAATCGCTACAACTGAAAGAAGTATAGATCCTGGTAGGGTAATCTTGGAAATGATTCCATCAATGAACTCCGATGTTGGAGCTCCTGGCTTAATGCCTGGAACAAAACCACCATTCCTTTTCATATCCTCCGCTATCTGCTCCGGGTTAACCGTAATGGCAGTATAGAAGAAGGTGAAGATGATGATCAACACTGCGAAAAGAAGGTTGTACTGCCAAGACGTAAAGTCACTGAAAGTTGTACCAATGTAGTTTGCAATGTCACTCTCACCTGCCCAAATCTGAGCAATAAGTGCTGGAACGAACATCAAGGATTGAGCAAAGATTATTGGCATAACACCAGAAGCATTCACCTTAATAGGGATGTACTGACGCTGACCACCATATACTTTTCCTCCAACTACCTGCTTGGCGTATTGCACTGGAATCTTTCTTACCGCTTCGGTCAAAGCCACAGTTCCTACTACTACAAAGAATAATACACCAGCTTCGATCAATAGCAACAACATTCCAGATGTGCCCTTCTCCAAAACTTCAGCGATAATAGCTCCTGGGAAACGAGAGATAATACCAATCATGATCAGCATGGAAATACCATTACCGATTCCTTTCTCAGTAATCTTCTCTCCTAGCCACATACAGAACATAGTTCCAGCTGAAAGGAGAACTAGTGAGCTTGTCATAAATAATGGCGTGCTCACCATAACCGCACCAGTTGGAAGGATAGTAGCGGTTACATAACCAATACCCTGAGCAACTGTAATTGCGATAGTTAGAACTCTGGTGATCTGAGTGATTCTTTTTCGCCCAGACTCACCATCCTTCTGCATTTTTTGAAAATAAGGTACCCCGACGGTAAGAAGCTGCAACACGATGGATGCAGATATATAAGGCATAATCCCCAATCCAAAGATGGAAGCATTACTAAATGCTCCTCCTAGGAAGGTGTCGATCAGACCAAAGATACCTTCAGGTGCATCATTCAATTTAGAAGGATCAACACCTGGCAATACAATAAAGGATCCCAATCTAAAAATGATTAGGAACCCAATAGTATTGAAGATTCTTTCGCGAAGATCTTCGATGGAGAAAATATTCCTTATAGTCGAAATAAACTTTTTCATTAATTAAATCTTATTTACGGCTCCACCATTCTTTTCGATTGCCGCAGTGGCAGACGCTGAGAAATGATGAGCAGTCACGTCAAGTTTAGCTTTTAATTCACCTCCACCGAGGATCTTGATCTTGTCATTCTTGGAAGCGATTCCATGAGAAACAAGGGTCTCAAGATTTACGGCGTCTAAATTAAACTTTTCTGCTAATTCCTGAAGAGTATCCAGGTTAACTGGTTTAAACTCTACACGATTGAAAGGCTTGAATCCAAACTTAGGAACTCTTCTTTGAAGAGGCATCTGTCCACCTTCAAATCCCATCTTAGTCTTGTAGCCAGATCTAGACTTGGCACCTTTGTGTCCTCTAGTGGAAGTACCTCCACGTCCAGAACCCTGGCCACGTCCAATTCTCTTTCTGTTCTTAGTAGAACCTTCGGCTGGTTTTAAAGTATGTAGTTTCATAATTAAACTTCCTCCACTTTTACAAGGTGATTAACTTTATTCACCATTCCGTGAATCTGAGGCGTAGCCTCATGAACTACGGATTTATTCATTTTACCAAGCCCTAGAGCTGCGATAGTACCCTTCTGATCCTTTGGTCTGTTGATGATACTTTTTACCTGAGTAATTTTAATCTTAGCCATGATTCTTAACCGTTAAATACCTTAGCCATTTTTACTCCTCTCTGCTGAGAAACGGCAATCGCATCTCTTAATTGCATCAAAGCATCAATTGTTGCTTTTACCACGTTGTGAGGGTTTGAAGAACCTTTAGACTTCGCTAGTACGTCTGTCACACCGGCACTCTCCAATACTGCACGCATCGCACCACCCGCGATTACCCCTGTACCAGGAGCTGCAGGCTTGATTAATACGAATCCTCCACCAAACTTACCAAGCTGCTCGTGAGGGATAGTTCCCTTAAGAATTGGCACTCTTACCAAATTTTTCTTAGCATCCTCGATACCTTTAGTGATAGCATCAGTTACCTCATTGGCTTTACCCAAACCGTAACCGACAACACCTTCACCATCTCCTACAACTACGATAGCTGAGAAGGAGAATCTACGTCCACCTTTCACTACCTTAGCCACACGATTGATGGCAACTACTTTTTCTTTTAGCTCTGTATCTGTAGCCCTGATTGGCTTCTTTCTTAGTTCAGACATGGTCGATTAAAATTTAAGGCCTCCTTCTCTGGCACCATCGGCCAAAGATTTAACATTACCGTGGTACAAGTATCCATTTCTATCAAACACTACTTCAGTTACACCTGAAGCAACTGCTCTTTCAGCAAGCTTCTTACCTACTTCTTTAGAAATATCCAACTTGATATTCTCCTTAGCACCTAGCTCCTTGGACGAAGCCTGTACCAATGTGTGACCTTTAAGATCATCCACCAATTGAGCATAAATACCTGTATTGCTCTTGAATACAGATAAACGAGGTCTGGAATCAGTACCAGAAATCTTTCTTCTGATACCCTGCTTGATTCTAAGTCTTCTGGAATTCTTATTAAATGCCATAACCTATTATTTTTTAGCGGCAGTTTTACCAGCCTTACGTCTAATTTGCTCACCCACAAATCGCACACCTTTTCCTTTGTAAGGCTCAACCTTACGAAGGCTTTTAATCTTAGCAGCAACCTGTCCGATTAATTCTTTGTCAGAACCATTGAGAGTAACTATAGGATTCTTTCCTTTTACCGTCTCAGTGGCAACTTTGATTTCTTCTGGAATAGCAAAGAAAATATTGTGAGAGTACCCAAGGTTAAGCTCAAGTACCTGACCAGCATTAGAGGCTTTGTAACCTACACCTACTAGCTCTAATTTCTTTTCATATCCTTCAGAAACACCTACTACAGCATTGTTGATCAAAGATCTATAGAGTCCGTGAAAAGACTTATGTCTTTTAGACTCAGTAGGTCTCTCAACAACAACCTGGTTTTCTTCAACTTTCACAGTAATGTCCGGATGAACATCCTGTGTAAGCGTACCCTTTGGACCTTTAACAGTGACCAGCCCTTCAGCTGACACGTCTACAGTAACACCGCTGGGTAGATCTATTGGTTTTTTACCTATTCTAGACATGAGTGTTTATTAATATACGTAGCAAAGCACTTCACCACCGATACCTTCAACGCGGGCTTCTTTGTCTGTCATTACTCCTTTAGAAGTAGAAATAACAGCCACACCCAAACCGTTGATTACTCGAGGTAGCTCAGCATGTTTTACATATTTTCTCAAGCCAGGAGTACTCACTCTCTGGAGGCTTACGATTGCATTTTTTCTGGTAGTTGGATTGTACTTAAGTGCAATCTTAATGCTACCCTGAGGACCATTATCTTCGAACTTGTAGTTCTGAATGTATCCCTTGTCATGCAATACTTTTGTGATCTCCTTCTTCAAATTTGAAGCAGGAATCTCTACAATTCGATGAGATGCTTTGATCGCATTTCTCAATCGAGTTAGATAATCAGCTATTGGATCAGTCATTGTATAATTTGTCTAGCTCCTCCCAAACGGGGGTGCAAATTTACGAATTGATTTTTAGAATAAAAACTACTGTCGTGATTTTACCAGCTAGACTTAGTTACTCCAGGGATCTCGCCATTAGCGGCCATTTCTCTGAATGTAACTCTGTTTATACCGAATTTTCTCATGTAGCCTTTAGGCCGACCAGTAAGTTTACATCTGTTGTGAAGTCTTACAGGAGAAGCATTCTTTGGTAACTTGTCAAGTGCCTCGTAATCACCTGCAGCTTTTAGCTCGGCTCTTTTCTTGGCATACTTAGCAACCAATCGCTCTCTCTTGCGCTCACGTGCTTTGATGGACTCTCTTGCCATGATTAATTGTCTTTATTTTGTTTCGTGAAAGGCATTCCGAACTCTTTCAAAAGAGCAAGGCTTTCCTCATCTGAATTTGCTGTAGTTACGAATGTGATATCCATACCTGAGATACGATTCACCTTTTCGATACTGATCTCTGGGAAAATGATCTGCTCAGTAACACCAAGTGTATAGTTGCCACGGCCATCAAAACCTTTGTCAGAGATTCCTTTGAAGTCTCTTACTCGAGGAAGAGCAACAGTCATCAATCTATCAAGGAATTCGTACATACGATCTCCTCTTAGAGTAACTTTAGCACCAATTGGCATACCCTCTCTAAGCTTAAAGTTAGAGATAGAGTTCTTAGCCTTGGTAGCTACCGCTCTCTGACCAGTGATCAAAGAAAGCTCCTCTACACCTTGGTCAACAAGCTTCTTATCAGCTACAGCGGCACCGATACCCTTGTTAAGCACAATCTTGCTCAACTTAGGTACTTGCATTACAGAGCTGTACTGAAACTTCTCCTTAAGTGCAGGAACGATATCCTTTACGTACTTATCTTTTATTCTTGGATTAGCCATTGATCACCTCCCCTGTTTTTTTAGAGTATCTCACTAGTTTACCATTGTCTCCAAGCTTTCTACCTGTTCTAGTGGCTTCGCCAGTTTTTGGATCAACCAACATAAGATTACTCAAGTTGATAGATGCCTCTTTCTTATCGATTCCACCTTCTGGCTTAGCAGCCGTTGGCTTCACATGCTTAGTGATCATATTCAAACCTTCTACGAAGGCTCTTCTCTTAGCAGTATCAACGGAAAGAACTTTTCCCGTCTTACCCTTATCATCTCCAGAGATTACCTTTACAGTATCACCAGTTTTGATATGGAATTTCGCTTGCTTCTTTACTTTTCTTTCCATGATTAAAGTACTTCAGGGGCTAAAGAAACGATTTTCATAAACTGCTTTTCTCTCAACTCTCTGGCAACAGGGCCGAAGATACGTGTACCTCTTGGCTCGTCATTAGTGTTAAGCAAAACAGCTGCATTGTCTTCGAAACGAATATAAGACCCGTCTTTACGTCTTATTTCCTTTCTTGTGCGTACGATTACCGCTCTTGACACGGTTCCTTTTTTCATATTGCTGGTAGAGGTTGACTTTACTGTCACGACCACTTTATCACCAATAGACGCATAGCGCTTCTTAGTTCCTCCTAATACACGGATCACTAACACTTCTTTGGCACCGGAATTATCCGCTACACTTAGTCTAGATTCTTGCTGTATCATGATTACTTAGCCTTTTCAATAATTTCAACTAATCTCCACCGCTTACTTTTACTCAGCGGACGAGTTTCACTGATTTTCACGATGTCTCCAGGAGCACATTCGTTTTTCTCGTCATGAGCCATAAACTTGGTAGTTTTGGTAACAAATTTTCCATAGATCCCATGCTTCTTGCGACGCTCTACGGCCACAGTGATGGACTTGTCCATTTTGTTACTTACCACTTTACCAATTCTTTCTTTACGAAGATTTCTTTCAATCGTAGCCATTGTATTTTCTATTAGCTAGTTATTTGGCAGCCAAAGCAGTCTTCAATCTTGCGATCAGACGCTTGGTCTCGCGGATTCTATTTGGATTCTCTATTGGAGAAATGTTATGAGCAAAATTTAGCTTGGTCAAATTCTCCTTTTCTGCGACAATTCTTTCTGCAATCTCACTTGCTGAAAGGGAACGAATTTCTGAGTTTTTCATAGTTAATCTATTCTACGTAATCTCTTCGAACAACAAACTTTGTACTTACAGGAAGCTTCTGCTGAGCAAGTCTCAAGGCTTCTTTAGCCAATTCGATATTTACTCCAGTAGCTTCGAAAAGAATCGTACCTGGCTTGATAGGAGCTACCCAGTATTCTGGAGCACCCTTACCTTTACCCATACGTACCTCTGCAGGCTTCTTAGTGATCGGCTTGTCAGGGAAGATTCCGATCCAAACCTGACCTTCTCTCTTCATTGCTCTTGTCATCGCGATACGAGCTGCCTCGATCTGACGAGCAGTGATCCAACCTGCTTCTAGGGACTTGATGCCAAAGTTCCCGAAAGAAAGCGTATGCCCTCTTTGCGCGATGCCCTTGACACGGCCCTTCTGCATTTTTCTATATTTAGTTCTTTTTGGCTGTAACATGATTCCTCAATAAAACAGGTGAAATTAATTTCTTCTTCTACGTCTTGGAGCTCCGTCACGCTTTGGACCAGCGTTTCTTCCGCCCTTTGGATCATTAGCCGAACCTTGGTTTGGAGAAAGATCTCTCTTTCCATAAACCTCTCCTTTGAATATCCATACTTTGATACCTATGATTCCATAGACAGTCAAAGCCTCAGATACAGCATAATCGATATCAGCTCTAAGTGTATGCAAAGGGATTCTTCCTTCTTTGTACATCTCAGATCTTGCCATCTCAGCTCCGCCAAGACGACCAGACAATTTGATTTTGATACCTTCTGCACCTACTCTCATGGAAGCAGCGATAGCTTGCTTCATTGCTCTTCTGAAGGAGATCCTAGCTTGAAGTTGAGATGCAATAGATTCACCTACTAGCTTCGCATCCAACTCAGGACGCTTGATTTCGAAGATATTGATCTGAATATCTTTACCAGTAAGCTTCTTTAATTCTTCTTTAAGCTTGTCTACTTCGGCTCCGCCTTTACCAATAACGACTCCTGGACGGGCAGTATGAACAGTAAGTGTAATTCTCTTAAGCGTTCGCTCAATGATTACCTTAGAAATACCTCCCTTAGGGATTCTGGCAAGAACGTACTTACGGATTTTCTGATCTTCATATAGTTTGTCAGCGAAATTTCTTCCACCGTACCAGTTGGAATCCCAACCCTTAACTACACCAAGTCTAAATCCTATTGGGTTAATCTTTTGTCCCATAGTCTTTCTTAATTAGCCTTTTCGTTTGTTTCAACATCATCAGCGGTAACTTCTTCTACAGCTGGTGCATTGAATGCATCAACTACAAGAGTCACGTGATTTGATCTTTTGCGAATTCTGTGTCCTCTACCCTGTGGAGCAGGTCTCAAACGCTTAAGCATTCTACCTCCGTCTACCATGATAGTCTTCACATATAGATCCGCTTCTTCCAGCTTCTCGTCTGGATTTTTTGCTTGCCAGTTAGCTACTGCAGAAAGCAAAAGTTTCTCAAGTCTTGCAGCTCCCTGATTAGGAGTAAACTTAAGGATGCTCAATGCCTGACCAACTCTTTTTCCTCTTACCAAATCTGCAACAAGTCGCATCTTTCTAGTAGAGGTAGGAACGTTATTTAATCTTGCTATTGCTTCCATGATTATCTCTTTCCTTTGTCTTTTTTAGCGATGTGCCCTCTAAAGTTTCTGGTAGGAGCAAATTCACCTAGCTTATGACCTACCATGTTATCAGTGACAAATACTGGAATGAACTTGTTTCCGTTATGCACAGCAAAGGTATGTCCTACAAAATCTGGAGAGATCATAGATCTTCTTGACCAGGTCTTGATTACAGACTTCTTTCCTGACTCGTTCATTGCATCTACTTTCTTCACCAAATGATGCTGGATATATGGTCCTTTTTTTAATGATCGTGCCATAATTATTTAGATCTTTTGCTAACGATGAATCTGTTTGAATACTTCTTACGAGATCTGGTCTTTTTACCCTTAGCCAAAACACCAGTTCTTGATCTTGGATGTCCTCCAGAAGAACGTCCTTCACCACCACCCATTGGGTGATCAACTGGGTTCATAGCTACACCTCTTACTCGAGGACGAGCTCCCAACCATCTCTTTCTACCAGCCTTACCTAGTACCACGTTCATGTGGTCAGCGTTAGATACAGATCCGATAGTTGCCATACACACACCAAGTACCAATCTCATTTCTCCAGAAGGAAGTTTTACGGTTACGTACTTACCTTCACGAGCAACGATCTGTGCATATCCACCAGCACTTCGTACCATTGCAGCACCCTTGCCTGGCTTCAATTCGATATTATGCACGATAGTTCCCAATGGAATATTCATCATTGGCATTGCATTACCTACTTCAGGAGCAACCTTTTCTCCAGCTACAACAGTCTGCCCAACCTGAAGACCTTCTGGTGCGATGATGTAAGCTTTCGCTCCATCAGCGTAGTACAAAAGAGCA
>CAZLUY010000428.1:0-2011 GCA_964562785.1 uncultured Limnohabitans sp.
CTACTTAAAACTCCTTTTCTCCAGAGTTGGAAGGACCTATTCGCCAATCTCCGGTAATGAAGTTAAGCATCATACCGTCACTGACATTGTGGATTTTGTCCAGAGTTTTGAGGAAGGATCAAAGGTTATGATCTCTTGCCCGCTCCAAATTCAAAATGGGCGAAAAATCGAAAAGGAATTAGAGTTGCTTTTACAAAAAGGCTACACAAGAATTCTGATTGACGGAGAAGTCTTCTTTGTAGAAGACCTAATAGAAGAAAAATCCACACCAAAAGGCAATTACGAAATATTGATTGATCGGGCATCTGTGCGAAAAGATGATGAAGACAATCAATTTAGAATTGCTGATTCTGTGCTACCTGCTCTATTTGAAGGGCATGGTGACGTAAAGATTACAATTCCAGGTAAAGAAACTCGGAGCTTTTCTGATCGTTTCGAGCTTGACGATATGGTCTTTGAAATTCCCACCGTGAATTTCTTCTCTTTTAACAATCCATATGGAGCATGTAAAACATGCGAAGGCTTTGGTAATGTTTTAGGAATTGATCCCGATTTGGTTTTCCCAGACAAAGATTTGTCCATCTATGAGGGGGCCATCGCTCCCTGGAGGGGTGAATCTTCAAGATCCTGGCTGGAGCCACTATTGAAGAAGGGAATCGAATTTGATTTTCCCATTCACAGACCCTACAATGAGTTGGATGAGGAGCACAAGGAGCTGCTATGGAAGGGCAATGACTATTTCAAAGGCCTGGATTCTTTCTTTAAGAACCTCGAATCCAAAACTCATAAAATTCAATACAGGGTAATGCTTTCTCGGTTTCGGGGAAGAACTACCTGTCCTGATTGTAAAGGGACAAGACTTAGAAAGGACGCCTCCTATGTCAAAATTGGGGAAAAGTCGATCATTGATCTTGTCTTGCTTCCCATCGATGAAGCCCTTCAATTCTTTAATGAATTAAAGCTGGAACCGCATCAGGAGAAAATTGCCAACCGCCTTCTAAAAGAAATAGTAAGTAGGTTGACATTTATGGATCAGGTTGGATTAGGCTATCTAACGCTGAATCGACTGACCTCGACCCTATCCGGAGGTGAGTATCAAAGGATAAAACTTGCAACTTCTCTTGGCTCTGCATTGGTAGGCTCCATGTATATATTGGATGAGCCAAGTATAGGATTACATCCAAGGGATACCGACCGGTTGGTGGAAGTTCTCAAATCCCTAAAAGAAATGGGGAACACGGTAATTGTGGTTGAGCATGAAGAAAAAGTGATGAAGTCTGCGGACCAAATTATCGATATAGGCCCTGATGCCGGTGTCAATGGTGGTGAACTGCTTTTCCAAGGGCCAATTGAAGACTTAATTAGTTCAGGCCAAACCTACACTGCCAAATATCTCCGAGGGGAAGAATTGATCTTTGAGAAAAATGGTAATCGAAAATGGAAAGACTCCATCTTGGTCAAAGGCGCTAGAGAACATAACCTAAAGTCAATTGACGTTACCTTTCCACTGCACACCCTCACCACAGTCACTGGTGTTTCAGGATCTGGAAAATCAACCCTGATTAAAAAAGTGCTATATCCAGCATTAGGTAAAATGCTGGGGACTGTAATTGACGAAAGCGGGAAATACGATAAAATCGAGGGTGATTATAAGCAAGTAAATCAGATTGAGTTTGTGGATCAAAACCCTATCGGTAAATCCTCCAGGTCAAACCCGGTAACCTATGTAAAGGCCTATGATGCCATTCGTTCATTGTATGCGGATCAACCAGTTTCAAAGCAAAGAGGGTACAAGCCAGCCTTTTTCTCATTCAATGTAGATGGAGGTCGCTGTGAAAACTGTGCCGGCGAAGGGGTTACCACTGTAGAGATGCAGTTTATGGCTGATATTCATCTTACCTGTGAATCCTGTAAAGGGAAGCGATTCAAGAACGAGATCTTGGATGTGAAGTACAAGGACAAGGACATTTCGGAGATTCTTGACATGACTGTTGATGAGGCCTTAGAGTTT
>CAZLUY010000429.1:0-1615 GCA_964562785.1 uncultured Limnohabitans sp.
TGTCATTAAAATACCAATAAACCAATTCAATAAAGACTTTATTCAGCTGCGGCTTTTTTATTGGTCAGTCGTCTATTAATACAGACCACCCTATTTCTTTTCTCTAGCTTTTTTGAATTCGTGAGTTACGATAAACATAGAGGAAGCGATGGGATTTAAATTAGGCTTTAGCTGACCTGTGTTCGCAAGGTTGATAAGCTGTCTGGCATAATATCCTCCTTCTGCCGCATCTTCAAACTGTTTGAATCCAGTTCTGATAGGTGGGTTTTCGAGATAATCTACTTCTCCTTTTAAAAAAGCATTGATGGAATCAAAACTCCCAATAAAGGGTCTTCCCATTCCAATCATATCTGTTTCTCCAGAGTTGAGAACTTCATTACAGAAGTCATAAGATCTAAACCCTCCAGTGATCATCAGAGGGACTTCGCTCATCTCCCTGACCTTTCTCGCAAAATCCAGGAAATAAGCCTCACGTTTTTTAGTGCTCTCTTTCTTTTTATCGTTTCCAAGAAAGAAGGCTACCTTTTCATAAGTACCTCCAGATATCTCCAGAAGGTCAATTCCTGCAGCGCTGAGCTTTTTTACCACCTCCAGAGAATCCTCTTCTGTGAATCCACCCCTTTGGAAATCGGATGAATTTATCTTGACTGAAATAGGGAATTCAGGACCTACTTCATCTCTACATTCCTTGATTATTTCAAAAAGTAATCGGCTTCTGTTTTCGAGACTTCCACCCCATTTATCAGTTCTAAGGTTGGTTCTCGGTGAAAGAAATTGACTCAAGAGATAGCCATGGGCGGAATGAATTTGAATTCCCGTGAATCCTGCTGCCTTGGACAATTTAGCCGCTTTCCGAAAGTCTTTTACAATTTGTTGAATATCCTCTTCCTGCATAGCCTGAGGCATTCCAAAAAGAAAAAGCTTATTTAGTTTTACAGCTGATGGCGCCTTTGGATTAGGATTTACAAAACGATTTGTTTGTCGCCCAGCATGAGAAATCTGAGTCCAAAAGTGATTGCCTTCAGAAGTCCCTGCCTTGGTCCATTCTTTTAATTTTGGAAGCATCCACTCATCACCTAGGAAGACATTCCCTGCTGACTCCATATGGAGCTTATCAATCATTACATTCCCTGTAATGAGCAAACCGGCACCTGTTTCTGACCAAGCTTTGTATAGGTCATTATGGGCTTTCGTAGGCTCATATTTTGGATTACTCATTCTCTCAGTCATGGCTGCTTTTGCCAGTCGATTTTTCAAGGTAGCTCCGCAAGGGAGTGTAAGTGGTGAGAGAATTGAGCTCATGGTTTGATTGAATGAGATAAAGATGAGTTTAACCTGCTTTTTTGTAAAGTCTTTTTGGTAACCACAAAGCTCACCATTTTTTGCGATTCCGGCCTTCCGAAAACCCTTTTTCTTCTATCTTTGTGCCTGCTTTTGAGGAGAATAAACCCTTCTCATGCGTGAGGGATAGAGGCGACATCCTCCTGATGTAATCGGGAGATAAAGCGGATAGCCCGACCCAGGCCAAAAGCCGGGGTCACGCCCAAATTTAGAAACCTACTTGAACACCGGAGAGGCATCGTGAAAAAGTATCAGGAATATAAGCAAGTGAACT
>CAZLUY010000430.1:0-5335 GCA_964562785.1 uncultured Limnohabitans sp.
CTGAGAATTATCGAACTCGATGAGGAAAGAATCGCCTTGAATCCGGTAATAATGTGCTGATCCAAGCCCTTTTGCCCCAACCCAACCAAAACTTAATTTATCATATCCTTCTTCTTCAATAGAACGCTTTCGCTCAGCGGCCATCTTAGAAGGTATTGCATCGAGGTATTCATCGACTATCTTAATCAATAACTTCTTTTGAGCTTTATCCAGCTCCGCATAGGATATTCCATCGAAGACAATAGGCTCCACTTCGGATTGATTAATGGTCACTATTTCCTTGTAGGACTCATCGCGGAAGATGGCCTTTTCTAATTGCTCCTCTGAAAAAGAATTGACCAACTCAAACCCAAGATCCTCCTCAACATGTAGCGTACGTTCTCCCTCTCTTTCTCCTTTTGGAATTTTCGCAGGATTAGAACCAAAGAACCTGGGAGCAGTAGAGATTTTATCATCAACTATGCTGTAGTTCAGGGAAACATGGTGGCCTTCGAATGACCATGCCCAGACTTCATCAATCCTTGGATCACCATAAAAAGCGATATGGTAGTTTTCTGGATTACGCAATAGGGAATCTCCTGAAAAACTTCTTAGCACTTCTTCAAGACCCATTATCGTTCTTGTTTTTTCATAGCCCTTCTTAGAAAGGTAGGTACGCAAAAGATCAAAGAGTTTATCCTTCTGGGTATCACTTAATTCCTCCACCGAAACACCCTCTCTTTCATACATGGCCCCTGGAAAAAAATGCCATTCCTCCTTTTTTGGATCATCCCATTCATGAATGAGACGACTCTGCATTTCTGAGTCGAGCATGTTAATAAAATCAACCACCGGGTCTTTCTTAATCGCAAAAAGAACAAGGGTGAAAATAATTGCGGCAGAGAAAATCAGATAAATGAGCTTTTTCATGTGAGTGCTGTTTGGTTTTGGGTAAAGAAGCAAAAAGTAATACTTCCATTTCTAAGCTAGTGATTTTCAACAAAAAAGCCCCGTTCCTATGGAACGAGGCTCCTACTCAATCTAACTTTATCATCTATTAAAAAGGGTACTTTCCTTGTTCGATCATGTAGTCGGCAATCTCTCTACGCAACACCTTTGTGTTAACCAATGGTGCTTTGGTGTATCGCTTAAGTCCCATCAACATCACCTTCTGCTCATCGCCAGATGTGAAGGCAGCAATTGCCTCCTTTGCAGCAGCTGTGATCTTATCAATGCCTTCTGAGAGATAAACCTGAGTCATGGCTAATTGATGTTTGACGCCATCTTCCCCTCTCATACCTGCTAGCTTTTCAGTTCTCAATACTGCTGATTCGGCAGCATAAATCTCGATCATCACATCAGCCAAATTCATCATCACTTCCTGCTCATCCTCAATCTTAGCTTGTAGTGCCATAGCTGCCTTACCGCCAACCATCAGGAATACTTTCTTCAGGTTCTTGAGAACTTCCTTCTCCTGAGCGAGGAACTTAGAGTTATCAATTGAAGTGAAGGATGGAACAGAAGTTAATTCCTTCGAAACAGCCATAGCCGGCTCGAACAAATTAATCTCTCCCTTCATCGCTCTTTTGAGAAGCATTCCTACCATGAGCATTCTGTTGATTTCATTCGTTCCCTCATAAATTCTGGAAATACGTGCATCACGATAGGCTCTTTCCATTGGAGCATCAGCCGAATAACCCATGCCGCCATAAACCTGAACTCCTTGATCAACCACATAATCCAGAACCTCTGAGCCATGGACCTTGGCAACAGCACATTCCAGAGCAAACTCCTCAACTCCCTTCAACTTAGCTTCATTTTCAGGCATTCCTTGCTCAGCCAATGCGTCTATGCGTTCCTCAATATCCTGACCTGCACGGTAGCATAGTGATTCCGATACGAATGTACGAATCGCCATTTCTGCCAGTTTGGCTTTGACCGCTCCGAAGGTGTTAATACTTACGCCAAACTGCTTTCTTTCAGTAGAGTACTTAATACATTGAGTTGTCACCGTTCGGGTTCCACCCAATACACCGGCTCCCAATTTGATTCGGCCGATGTTGAGAATATTTACAGCGATCTTAAAACCGTTTTGTCTCTCCGATAGCATATTCTCGACAGGGACCTTACAATCATTGAAGAATACTTGTCTGGTAGAAGAGCCCTTTATACCGAGCTTCTTCTCCTCCTCATTCATCGTGATTCCTCCGAATGATTTCTCAACAATAAATGCAGTAAGGTTCTTATCATCTTCGATTTTGGCGAAAACAATAAAGATGTCCGCAAAGCCAGCATTAGAAATCCACATTTTCTGTCCATTGATCAGATAATGCTTTCCATCTTCTGTCAATGTGGCTTTAGTCTTGCCACTATTCGCGTCAGATCCAGCGTCGGGCTCAGTTAAGCAGTAACATGCTGCCCACTCTCCGGTTGCTAGTTTTGGCAAATACTTAGATTTTTGGTCTTCATTTCCATAGTAAAGAATTGGAAGGGTTCCGATTCCTGTATGAGCTCCGTAAGTAGTAGAAAATGAACCGGCGGCTCCGATTATATCTGCAATCAACATGGAAGAGTTGAAACTCATTCCCATTCCACCATATTCCTCAGGAACAGATATTCCTAATAAACCTAGTTCTCCCGCTTTCTTGAATATGGAAGGGACTAGATCCGGGTTCTTCATGGAATCAATCTCTTCGATATTAGGATTGATTTCTGTGTCTACAAAGTCTTGACAAGCCTGCGCCATCATGCGCTGCTCTTCTGAAAATTGCTCTGGAATAAATACCTCCTGAGCATCAGACTCCTTTATCAAAAATTCCCCTCCATTTAGGGATTTAGCTACTGTAGTTTCCATTGTGTTGTTTTTGTTTATTTCTAATTAATTCAGAAGCTCATAAACTCCTGCCACTCCCTGGCCACCACCTACACATGCTGTAACCATTCCATACTTCTTATTCTGTCTTCGCATTTCATTGAAAAGCTGGACAGACAGCTTTGCTCCGGTACATCCTAGTGGATGGCCTAGAGCCACCGCTCCTCCATTCACATTTACAATATCAGGGTCCAAATCCAGGGCCTTCATCACGGCTAATCCCTGAGCTGCAAATGCTTCATTTAACTCAATTAATTCTATATCACTCTGCTTTAATCCTGCCTGATCAAGGGCTTTTGGAACTGCCTCTTTCGGACCAATTCCCATTATTCTTGGATCAACTCCTGCTACAGAATAGGACATCATTCTTGCAACGGGCTCAAGATTTAACTCTTTAACCATTCGCTCAGACATCACAACCACGAAAGCAGCGCCATCACTTGTTTGAGATGAATTACCTGCGGTAACCTGACCTCCCTGCTTGAATGCAGGTCTCAGCTTGGCCAAGCCTTCCATAGATGTTCCTGGTCTAGGTCCCTCATCAGTATCAACTACATACTTCCTGCTCTGCTTTTTACCATCACCATCCAGATAGGTCTCTTCAACTTCGACAGGAACAATCTCCTCTTTGAATTTTCCTTCTTTTAATGCAGCTAAAGCTCTGTCATGTGACCTTACAGAAAAGGCATCTGCGTCTTCTCTTGTTATGTCATATTCCTTTGCTAATTCTTCGGCGGTCAATCCCATACTCAAGTAATATGAAGGATGCTCAGAAGCAATTTTCCAGTTCAATGCAGTCTTATAGCCCATCATAGGAACTAGTGACATCGACTCTGTTCCTCCAGCAATTATGCAATCCGCCATTCCTGCATTTACTTTTGCAGAAGCCAAGGCAATTGCTTCAAGACCAGATCCACAATATCTATTGATAATGAAGCCAGGGTTATCAATACCAAGGGCTAGCAAAGAAATCATCCTGCCCATTTGCATTCCCTGCTCTGCTTCGGGAACAGCATTACCCACAATCAAGTCCTGAACATGCTCCTTTTCCAGGCCTGGGGTATTTTCAATTAAATGTCCAATTACATCTGCGGCCAAATCATCCGGGCGATAAAAGCGAAAGCCGCCCTTCTTTGATTTTCCAACAGCTGATCTATATCCGTTTACTATATATGCGTTCATAATTTTTTTGATTTTATCAGGTTGATCTCGGCCATTAGTTTCTTAATGGTTTCCCCTTAAACAAGATGCTATGGATTCTTTCCAACGTCTTTTGCTCACCTGTCAAACTGAGGAAAGCTTCTCTCTCAAGATCTAGTAAGTATTGCTCTGATACCATGGTAGGAGCAGACAAATCTCCCCCAGACATTACCCAGGCAAGCTTTCTGGCAATTTTAGCATCATGCTCAGAGATATATGCTCCATACCTCATTCCTGTAATCCCTGCTTCAAACAGGGCTAGTGAACTCTTTCCGAGTACCTTAATATCCTTTTGCTCAATAGGTTGGGTATAACCCAATCCTGAAAGCTCCAATACTTTTGCCTTTGCTTCAGCCAACTGACGTTTTCTATTCAAAGTGATTCCATCACTTGATCTCAAGTATCCGAGGTTCTGAGCTTCTCTTGCTGATGTAGCAACCTTCGCAGTTGCTATATTCATGAAGCTTTCCTGAAGTTGGTTTAGCTCCACGTCTCCTGCCATCAAACTATTGGAAAAACGCAAGGTCATTTCCTTCGTTCCTCCACCTGCCGGAATCAGACCTACTCCTACTTCCACCAAACCCATATAAAGCTCAGCATGTGCCTGGATATGATCAGCGTGAAGTGATAATTCGCAGCCTCCTCCTAAAGCCATATTGTGGGGAGCCACAACAACTGGAACGGATGAGAATCTGGCTCTCATCATGGTGTTTTGGAATTGGGCGATCATCATATTGATTTCATCAAACTCCTGATCACCTGCATACATGAAAAGCACGGCTAGGTTAGCACCCGCGGAGAAGTTTGCTCCTTCAGTTCCTATGACCAATCCTTTATAAGATTCTTCGGCCATAGATATAGCAGTATTGATTCCTTCAACGACTTCCTGACCCATGGAATTCATCTTACTATGAAACTCCAGTCCTACCACATCATCGCCCATATCATATAAGCTAGCACCGGCATTACCCCAAATTTCCTTGCCAGCAGATTTCAGCGTATCCAGGATAATGAAGTCCTCAGTTCCAGGAATCTCCTTATAAGCTTTAGATGGGATGTCATAATAAAGCTTTTGGCCCCCTTCCACTTTATAGAAAGATTCATGTCCTGCCTCAAGCATTTCATCTACCCAAGCAGCAGGTGCTTCACCTGCAGCTTTCATTTTCTCTACAGTATCCTTAATGCCTAATACATCCCAAGTTTCAAATGGGCCAAGTTCCCAACCAAATCCAGCAGATACTGCCTGATCTATTCTATATAACTCATCAGCTATCTCGGGGATAC
>CAZLUY010000431.1:0-3913 GCA_964562785.1 uncultured Limnohabitans sp.
TGGAACTCAAAGCCGAAGCATTGCAAAAAATGATTTTTGCCTTGTAGACAATTTCTTCTTCCGTTTCAGCATCGATAATTCGTACACCACTAGCTTTACCAAGGCTCTCATCATACTCGATCGACTGCACTATGGAAAAAGGTCTTATGGTTAAATTCCCTGTCTCTTGGGCTGCAGGCAGAGTAACAGCGTTACTGCTAAAGTAGGCACCATAAGGGCAACCACGATCACAACGATTCCTAAACTGACATTTTCCCCTCCCATTGATTGGTTCTGTGAGATGAGCACAGCGACCAATTATTAGGTTTCTTCCATCATAGCTCTTTTCTATCCTTTCCTTCACATGCTTCTCCACACAGTTAAGCTCCATAGGTGGCAAAAAATGGCTATCAGGAAGTTGAGGTAACCCAATAGCTTCACCAGAGATTCCTGCAAACTTCTCTACATAGGTATACCAACTTTCAATGTCTTTGTACCGTATTGGCCAATCCACTCCGTGACCGTCCTTGAGATTAGCTTCAAAATCCAAGTCAGACCATCTGTAAGTCTGTTTGCCCCAAAGTAGGGACCGACCTCCCATCTGATGCGCTCGAACCCAAAGGAAAGGCTTGTCTTCGGTATAAGGATTCTCCTGATCATTAGCATAGAAATGCTGATTCGTTTCACCAACGAAACCGACCCTTTCTCCAATAGGATGGATTTTCTTTTGCTCAGTGGTCATGGCTCCCCGATATTCCATATCCCATGGGTCTAAATGCGCGGTGGGGTAATCTTTATTATGTTCAACTATTCGTCCTCTTTCAAGAACTAACGTTTTTAGTCCTTTTTCACAAAGCTCCTTCGCAGCCCAACCTCCACTGATTCCTGATCCTATCACTATAGCGTCATAGACCAAGTCCTTATCAGCATCAATATTGAAATTCGCCATAATTCGTATTTTACTTCCTTAATATAAGGATATTGAAGATTGAAATGTAAGTTTGATTAATGCCTAGACCTTTTCACCCATTACAAATTGTCCAAGCATTTTCTTTTGCTATCCTCGGGTTAGTCATCCTTAGTTTTTGTAATACAAAGAAGCCAGAATCCATAGATGAATCTATCAATCAAACTTCTCTTCCTAAGGAAAAGGAAGAAGAGTTTGAACTTCCAGAATTCAGCGAAGGGGAAGAAATTTTTGGTGCTAGTGAGGTATGGACAGGTGATTTTTCAGGGATGGTTGAAAGAAGGCAAATTCGTGCCTTGGTACCCTATAATAGAACCTTCTATTATATCGACGGTAGGCATAGGAAGGGTTTGGCTTTTGAGGCCCTAAGGCTATTTCAGACAGAAGTCAACAAAAAGCTAGGTAAACGACCGGGCTCGCCTGGATACGTACAAATCATTTTTATTCCGGTTACTCGCGATCAGCTGATACCCTATCTTCAGAAAGGATATGGCGATTTAATTGCTGCAAATTTGACCATAACAGAAAATCGCCGCGACCACGTGGATTTTTCAAGGTCATCCTATAAAAACGTAAGAGAACTTGTAGTTTCTGGTCCCTCCGCACCTGTGATAAATGATTTGGAATCAATCTCTGGTGACACGGTCTATGTGAGGGCTTCAAGTAGCTATTCTGAGCATTTGACGGCCTTCAACGATTCCATAGTGCCATTAGGCTATGCACCCATTTATCAGGAACACATAGATGAGAAATTGGAAGATGATGAAATTCTCGAAATGGTCGAAGATGGAATCATACCAATGACTATTGTTGACGAGCATATCGCTAATGTTTGGAGTCAGGTATTCGAAAACTTGACCATCCATGAAAACTTCGCTATAAACACTCAAGGAGAAATAGCCTGGGCAATTAGGAAAAATAGCCCCGAAATGAAGGAGGTAGTGGATGAATTCATTCGGAAAAATGGCGTCGGCACTTACATGGGAAATGTCCTTCTAAATCGATACCTCAAGCAGTCTAGAACTGTCAAAAGAGCCATGTCGGATAAGGCCTATGACCACTTCAAAGAGTTACAGCCTATTTTCGTCAAGTATGGCGAAAAATATGATATGGACTGGGTTCTTCTAATGGCCATGGGCTACCAGGAATCGGGTCTTAATCAAGCCGCAAGAAGCCGTGCTGGAGCTGTGGGTATAATGCAGATTAAACCTAGTACAGGGAGAGATACTAATATAGGGATTAAGGATGTTTACACCGTAGATAATAATATCCATGCAGCATCGAAGTATCTGGATTTCATGAGAAACAGGTATTACAAATCTGATGAGGTAGATGACCTGGATGAAATACTTTTCAGCATGGCTGCATACAATATGGGGCCTGCCAGATTAAATGGGATTCGGAGAAGGGCAAGTTCTAAAGGATTAGATCCGAACAAATGGTTCAATGAAGTTGAATTGCTGGTTGCCAGGGAGGTCGGTCGTGAACCTGTTCAGTACATAAGTAATATTTTCAATTACTACTCCTCTTTCAGGTCACTCAGGCGATATGGGAAAGTCACAGGCAAGACTCTCGACAGCCAGCAATCCGATCAAGACTGATCTTTATTGATTGGGCTACAATTATTTATATTCGAAGTAAATCAATAAATGAATGAATATTTCGCGTAAGGACTTCCTTAAATTTATCGCTGGAAGTGCGGCTGTGGGTAGCTTACCTTTTCAGTCTCTTGGAGCATCAAAAACAGCTATTGAGTTAAATGATCTCCAAGGAGAAGGGGCTCCCGATGATGAGAAATTTTGGAGAAATATTTCAAGAAAATACTACCCCCTTTCTAAAGACTTTATCAATCTAGAGAATGGATACTTTGGACTTCAGCCAAAGCCTGTTCTAGAAGCCTATCAGGGATATGTCCAACAAGTTAATTCCGAAGGAGCTCTTTTTGCGCGAAGAGAGTATCCTAAAAAAGCACGAGAAGCTCACGCCATCTTAGCAGACTTTCTTGGTGTGGAGGAGGGAGAAATCCTGGTGACAAGAAACGCTACTGAAGCCCTGAACATTGCTATTCAAGGTTACCCCTGGAAAGAAGGGGATGAGGTCTTGGTAAATCAGCTGGATTATTACAGTATGATCGAGACCTTCCAAATGTTGGAAGAGCGTGGGAGGTTGAAGGTCAAAACTTTTGAGATGCCCTTGCTACCTGATTCATCTGAAGCTATCATGAAAGAGTATGAGCAAAGAATTACAGATAAAACTCGGGTAATTCTTCTCACTCAAGTTTCAAACATCACGGGTCTAATTACCCCTGTAAAGGCGATTACTTCCATAGCAAAATCTCGCGGCATTGACACCATCACGGACGCAGCTCATGCCTTGGGTCATATACCATTTAACTTAAAAGATATGGGTTCGCCCTTTGTTGGAATGAACCTTCACAAGTGGATGGGTAATCCTATTGGAGCAGGTGTCTTGTATGTTGATAAAAATAGAGTCGCCGAATTAGAAACTTTCTATGGGGATAAGGGTACAGCAAAAAATGACATAAGAAGGCTATCCCATTTTGGGACCACTCCATTCGCCGTACAATTGAGTATTCCACATGCCATCGAATTCCACCAAAACTTAGGAATTGATAGAATCAGCCAACGAGTGGATTATCTCAAAAACCTCTGGATTGACAAAGTTTCCTCTAACCCAAATGTTGAAGTTCTAACGCCTCAGTCCTCCGATTTATCCTGTGGAATAGCTTCTTTTCGAATTGTTGAGAAGACAGGCAAAGAGGTTGAAAATGAATTACTCGACAAGCATCCAATTTTCACAGTAGCGAGAGTTCTTGGTGAAAAAGGGTGTCTCAGAGTCACCCCTGGCATTTATACTCAGGCCAGTGATATGATCAATCTAGCCGAAGCCATATCAGAAATTGCCTCATGAAACTCATCTCAGATCCCCGGGTCCAAGAAGTCTTCC
>CAZLUY010000432.1:0-1792 GCA_964562785.1 uncultured Limnohabitans sp.
TGGTCGTTGGATCTTCGGAGATATCTTCCAGCTACTTCTGTATTTATTGTCTGTTGGGGTGAGTACTTCTGTAGCCTCCGTACAAAAATGGCAGAAAGATGAAGCCGTCAGGGTAGAATTGGATAAGCAAAGAATCAAGACAGAGCTATCTTATTTGAAGGCTCAAATCAATCCGCATTTCTTCTTTAATACACTGAACAATATCTATTCACTTACTAACCTGGATATCACAAAAGCACAAGAAGCCTTGCTTAAATTATCCAGAATGATGCGATATGTTCTTTATGAAAATCAGAAGGATTATACCTCCATCAGCAATGAAATCAGCTTCATCAATGACTATGTAGAATTGATGAAAATGCGTCTTTCACCTAAAGTTAAGTTGAACTTACAGATAGAGGAACCAAGGGAAAATCACCTTATTGCCCCTATGCTTTTGCTTCCTTTTCTTGAAAATTGCTTTAAGCATGGAGTGAGTGCGCAAAAAGAAAGTGAGATTCTAATTAAACTCGAAATCATGGGGAATACCCTTTTCTTTGAAACAAGAAATCACATTTTCCCACTTCACCCTGATAGTCCCGAAGCCAAAGAAAACGGCATCGGCCTCGCAAATACACGAAGAAGACTAGACCTACTCTACCCCAATAAACATCGAATAAAATTTGGTAAAGAGGATTCCAATAATGAGTATTGGGTGAATCTGACCGTATCCCTAGAATGACATTAAACTGCGTTGCAATTGATGATGAGCCACTGGCACTGGATTTAGTCTGCAGGTTTGTAGAGCAAACCTCATTTTTAAATCTAGTTGGAAGGTTCACTAGCGCAGTAGAAGCGCTAGCTTTCATCAATGCCAACGATGTGCAACTTGTCATCATGGATATTCAAATGCCAGACCTCTCAGGAATGGAACTGGCCAGGGTTTTAGACGGAAAAAAAGACAAGTCCAATACACGGATAATTTTCGCCACCGCTTACAACCAATTCGCTATTGAGGGATACAAAGTAGATGCTTTAGATTACCTGTTAAAACCTTATGGATATGAGGATTTTTTGAAGGCAGTAACGAAGGCTTATAACTACTTTGAGCGACTTGATCAATCTTCTTCAAGAGCGGTAGAAATTAATGATACTCCACTTGACTATATTTTTTTAAAGGTTGAATATCAGTTAGTTAAAGTCAAACTTTCCGATATTTCCTTTGTTGAGGCATATAAAGATTATGTGAAGGTTCACATACTTTCCAAGCCTAACCCATTACTCTCCCTGATGAGCTTGAAAAGCATGGGAGAAATGCTTCCAAAGGATAAATTTATGAGAGTGCATAGGTCCTATATCATATCGCTGGAACAGATTGAATCTGTATCAAAAAACACGGTGAACATAGGGGAGCAGTCCATCACAATTGGGGACAATTACAAGGATGACTTTCTGGACTATATGAAGCGCTGGATGAACTAAAAAAAACCCAGTCAATCGACTGGGTTTGTTATTTCTAATGCTCAAGAAGTTTATCTCCTCCCTGCTCCTGGAAGCATCTTTCCCATGGCTGCTTTCGCACCGCCCATTTTATTCATTTGCTTCATCATCTTACGCATATCCGCAAATTGCTTCATTAGGTTATTGACTTCCGTGATTGTTCTTCCAGAACCTGCAGCAAGTCTTTTTCTTCTACTTCCATCAATAATGCTTGGATTCTCTCTTTCCGCAGGAGTCATACTTCGGATAATCGCCTCAATAGGTTTGAAGGAATCATCATCGATATCTAATCCCTTCATTGCTTTTCCCATTC
>CAZLUY010000433.1:0-2073 GCA_964562785.1 uncultured Limnohabitans sp.
GAGTTATTCATGACGATAAAGCTTTTTGTTGTCAAGGGTGCAAATTGGTGTATGAAGTGTTGGCTGAGAATGATTTGTGCAATTACTATGAGATTGAATCTTTTCCAGGAGAAAGTCAGAAAGCAAAAACTAGCAGGAATAACAAGTTTGATTATTTAGATGATGCTGAGGTTGTTAGAAGACTTCTGGATTTCAAGAATGACAAAGAGAGTCATTTCACATTTTATATTCCTCTTATTCATTGTGCCTCCTGCATCTGGCTTCTAGAAAATCTAAACCAGATTCATCAAGGGGTGATTGGGAGTAGGGTAGACTTTATAAAAAAGAAACTTCAAGTAAGAATCAACGATGACAAGCTCAGTTTGAAGGAGCTGGTCCGTTTGCTTTCAAGTTTGGGCTATGAACCAAGGATAAATCTTGCTGATCTGGATAAGAAGGAGAAGCCGAGGGTGGATAGGAAGACCATAAACCGATTGGCCGTAGCCGGCTTTTGTTTCGGAAACATGATGCTCTTTAGCCTTCCAGAGTATTTCTCAGAAAAGGAACTTTTGGGTGAAAACTTCCAGGGTCTCTTTAATTATCTGAATGTTTTGCTCTCTCTTCCAATAGTATTCTATGCCGCAGGTGATTTCTATATCTCTGCTTGGAATTCATTGAAGCAGAAGAGGATCAATATGGATGTTCCCATAGTCATGGGAATAATTTCGTTATTTCTTTACTCCCTTTGGCAAATTTTCATCCACCAGGAAGCTGGCTATATGGATAGCTTGGGAGGTCTCTTGTTTTTCCTTCTGTTGGGTAAGATTTACCAACAAAAATCCTTCGCTACTTTGGAGTTTGACCGGGACTACAAGGCTTATTTCCCCATTTCTGTAACCCGTTCATTGAAAAATGAAGAGGAAGTGGTGCCTCTAACAAAATTACAGGTTGGAGACATTTTGGTTGTTCGGGACGAAGAATTAATCCCTGCTGATTGCATTCTCATAAGTGAGTCCACTTACGTTGATTACAGTTTTGTGACGGGCGAAGAAGTCCCAGTCAAAATCCAAAAGGGACAAACCATTTATGCTGGTGGTAGACAAAGAGGAAATAAGATTTTACTCACTGTTCAAAAGGCACCCTCACAAGGATACTTGACCGATCTTTGGAACAATGAGTCCTTCGAGAAATCAAAGAATACTGGCTTAGTACCACTTTCAAATAAAGTGAGTGCCGTATTCACCTGGTCCGTTTTGGCAATTGCCTTTTCAGCTTTGATTTTTTGGGGTTTTTCTGATGTAGGCATCGGCGTAAAAGCCTTTACCTCGGTGTTAATCGTGGCTTGCCCTTGTGCTCTTGCGATGTCCACTCCATTTACACTTGGAAACACACTGAGGATTTTTGGGAGAAATAAATTCTACCTAAAGAATGCAGCCGTAATTGAGCGAATGGCTCAAGTCGATACAGTGGTATTTGATAAAACCGGAACCCTGACGGATACGAAGAATGCTTCCATTAACTATTTCGGGGAAGAGCTTTCTGCTGAAAGCAAGGCTATTCTCAAGAAAATGGTGGAGTTTTCTACTCATCCATTGAGTAACAAAATTAATCAATGGCTTGGGAAGCAGACCCCTGTGACTTTTGAAGAAATTTCTGAATTAAAGGGTAAAGGCTTAATCGTAAACCACTTAGGACAGGAGTTCAAGCTTGGCTCTGCCGAGTTTTGCGGGATGCGAGTGGATGAAGGAATCATAAAAGGAAATTTGGTTTGCTTCTCCGTTTCTGATCATGGCTTGGGGTATTTTGAAATTCAATCGGGACTAAGAAAGGAGTCCAGCGAGCTGATCGATCAACTGAATGAGGATTGCGAAGTGCACCTTTTATCAGGGGATCATGCTCATGAAAGAGAATCATTATCCAGAGAGCTGGTTGGGATCAATGAATTTCATTTCAATCAAAGTCCAAAGGACAAACTTGATCATCTGGAATCCCTCAAGGAAAAAGGGGCTAAATCAATAATGGTAGGTGATGGCTTGAACGATGCAGGTGCTTTGCAGGAGAGTCATGTAGGGATAGCTCTTACCGACGAAGTAG
>CAZLUY010000434.1:0-2626 GCA_964562785.1 uncultured Limnohabitans sp.
TGTTGAATCTGATCTCTGGGCCACATCTCGGTAGGAGCACCCATGGCATCACCAATTGCCGAACCAACCAACATGCCTAGAACTTTGTCATAGAGCTGATATTCAGTTAATTCCATTCCTTCGGGTATAGTATTTCTGAAGGTTATTTCATCTATGGATATTTAACTTTCACAGCAACAGAAAAGGAATGCTAAGGCCAATAGTTTGAAGCTATTCTTCATGGATTCAAGATTAGCTTTCTTCCTAGTTCCATTAATTTGATCCTATCATCAAGACTCATTTCTAAGGGAAGCTGAGCCAACCCGATTAGCCTTCTAAGGAGTTCCACACCTGTGTAGCCTTCTACCAAATCCTCATTGAACTCATGTCTATAATTCTTCAATTGATCGAAAGCTTCATCCGAATCAAATCCGCTGAAAATTAAATGTGCCATAAAGACGCCTAGATCAAACTCCTTATCCCCTAAAAAGCCGAATTCAGGGTCTATAATCTTTGTGCCCCTTTTTGTCTTAAGCCAACTACCTGGATAGTAATCTCCATGAAGCAAGGTGTAGCCCTTACTCAAGTATCTATTTCCAAGTTTTTCTGCTTCTAACTTCAAGTCCTTTTCCTTTTTGAATGGGATAGAAGCATCTTGTAATCCTGGCATTACCTGATCCAAATCAAAACCGTTCTCAAGAACAAATGGAAAATTGAAGATATGCTCATGATTTAGTTTTCTCATGGCCATATTCTCAGGAAAGATTTCGGCTTTTATACCATGTAATTCATTTAAGAATTCGAAGAGCCCATTGATTTCAGAATTACTGATTTCAAGCTGCGGCTTGTATCTATCCAGAAAATCGGACCCTTTTCCCAAATCTTCAAGAAGGAGAAGATGATGGTCAGGGAAATAGTCTAATACCAATGGAGAGAATTCTTTTATTGATGAATTCAACTCTACCAATTTGAGGAATTGATATTCGGTGTCTATTCTCTCTAGCGGTGCAGGAATCTGTGGGAATTTGCGCACAAAAGGAAAAGACTGCTTCGCAATGACTGTTCTTTTATTGGTTTGAATTCTCAGCACAGCATTCATATTCCCTTCTCCTGCTACCTGGGTGGAAATAATTATTTCCTCCGGATCCCAGAAAGAAAGAGATCTTAAGAATGATTCAGAATTTTCACTCAGTAGATGCATGGGGTGATAAAGATTTTGTCAATGTTAAGCATAACCGCTAATAGAAGTCAAGATCAAGATCGAAACAGTCTTCTGTCCAACCAAAGAAAATTTGGTCAATTTCAAACCATATTTTCTCCCATTGATTATTTTTGAAAGGACTAAACCCAAATTATAATTCACATGTACGGACTACCCAGAGGACTCTACACGGAGGAGCACGAACTTTTCAGAGAAAGCTTTAGAGCATTTGTAGCAAAAGAGATCACACCCAACAATGCTCAATGGGAAAAGGATAAAATGGTATCCAGGGAATCCTGGAAAAAATTAGGGGAGGCTGGATTCCTTGGGATTCAAGCACCTGAACAGTATGGAGGAATGGGAATTGAGGATTTCCGATTTAATGCTGTTCTAATTGAAGAACTTGGACTGAGCGGATGTTCTGGTCCAGCCATTGGCTATCCACTTCATAGTGATATTGTAATGCCTTACATTTTGCATTACGCTACTGAGGAGGCAAAGCAAAAGTATCTACCAAAAATGATTTCCGGAGACTATATAGGGGCTGTGGCCATGACAGAACCTGGTGCTGGTAGTGATTTACAAGGGATGCGGGCTTCTGCCTTGGATAAAGGAGATCATTATGTAGTGAATGGTTCAAAGACCTTTATTACTAATGGATATCTCTCAGATGTTGTCGTTGTGGCAGTAAAAACAGAAGCAAAGAGAAGTTCTAAGGCGATTAGCTTACTATTAGTAGATAAGGACATGCCAGGCTTTAGTAAGGGCGTTCCTTTTGAAAAGGTGGGTCTTCATGCTCAAGACACTTGCGAGTTGTTTTTTGAAGATGTAAAGGTTCCTAAAGAAAACCTTCTTGGAAATGTAGGAGAGGGATTCAAGTATCTTATGACCGAACTGGCGCAAGAGAGACTGGTTGTCGCTTTAGCTGCAGTCGCATTGGGAGAGTATATGCTGAACTCTACGGTTGACTACGTAAAGGAAAGACAGGCCTTTGAAAGAAGTATCTCTGAGTTTCAAAATACCAGGTTCAAAATCGCGGAAATGACGGCGGCTCTGGAGCAGGGGAGAATCTATTGTGACCAACTGGTGAATCTTCATAATGAGGGCAAACTGGATTCTGCTATGGCTTCCGCCGCTAAGTATAATATGACCGAGTTACAGTGCAAGGTGGCTGATGAATGTGTCCAGCTTCACGGAGGATATGGCTATATGTGGGAGTATGGCGTAGCTCGTGCATACGCTGACGCGAGAGTTCAAAGAATCTATGCAGGTACCAATGAGATCATGAAGGAGTTGATCGCTCGAAAAGTCCTGAAATAAGCTATTCTGTTGTATAAATAGAATTAAATCCGTATTTACGGTAACGAAAATTTATACCCAAAATCTCTTACCATGAAAGAATTCTCCTGGCAAAACATTACCCAGAATCAGTAGATAAATCCGTTG
>CAZLUY010000435.1:0-9073 GCA_964562785.1 uncultured Limnohabitans sp.
CCCGCTTCGTTGTCATACCAACCTACGATTTTCGCCATATTTCCTTTAATCGAGGTCAGCTCCGCATCAATGATACAAGAGTGGGTATTTCCTAAAATATCCATGGAAACAATCGGGTCATGGTTTACTTCCAAAAAGCCATTGAGGCTGGTTTCTGATGCAGCTTTAAAAGCTGAATTGATTTCCTCGCTCGTTGGAGTAGACTTCAGCTCAACAATCATATCAGTCAGGGATCCATCTGGGACGGGAACACGCATTGCTGAAGCTTCTATTTTACCAGCTTGTTCAGGCATAACCACATCAAGGGCTTTTCCTGCATTAGTTGTGGTAGGTATGATCGAATAGGCCGCTGCTCTTGCCCTTCTAAGGTCTCTATGAGGAGCATCATGAAGGTTCTGATCATTGGTATATGAATGCACTGTTGAGGCATAGCCTTTTTCTATACCAAAAGCCTCTTCTAAGACCTTAACCATAGGGGCAAGGCAGTTGGTTGTACAGGATGCATTTGAAATTATTCTATCGCTTTCTTTTAGGACTTGATCATTAACACCAAGAACTACCATCGGTACAGATGAATCTTGAGTAGGAGCGGAGATAATCACTTTCTTGGCGCCAGCACTTAAATGTTTTGATGCATTCTCTCTGCTTGTGAATCTTCCAGTGCATTCAAAGACTATATCTATATCAAGATTGGACCAAGGAAGATCTTCCGGCTTCTTAATCTGGTATAAATTTGTGGGGCTATCACCAATAAGAAGTGTTTGATTTTCAAGACTAACTTTCTCAGTAAAGGAGCCATGAACGGAATCATACTTGAGTAAGTGAGCGATCGCATGGGAATCTGCCAGGTCATTAATAGCCACGACTTCAAAGTCTTCTTGCCGAACTAAAAGCTTGCATAAATACCTACCAATTCTACCGAAACCATTGATGGCAATCCTGGTCTTTTTCATGTGGTGTCTTCTCAAGATTAATGGTGCGAAAATAGACAAACCTCAATAATCAAGGTTTGTTTTGAAAAGAAAATCGAAACACACTTAAGAGACTTTTTAGAAATTTCTGAGGCTCCGTTGTTATTGTAATATTAAGCATCTATATTTGCACAACCTTTCGGAAAAGCAAGTTTTTCGAAGTCCCTGATGGTCCGTTCGTCTAGGGGTTAGGACGCATCCCTTTCACGGATGAAACACGGGTTCGATTCCCGTACGGACTACAAAGACTTCGTAAACTCAATCCCCTTGAAAGTCTTAAATCATTGTTTTATGGTTGTTAGTGGTTAAAGTGATAAAAACCCGATCAGTTGATCGGGTTTTTTTATGCCCTTTCATTTCCATGAAAGGCAATTCTCTCAGTCGGATTTTCACTATTTTCAAGAAAATCTCGATCTATTTATGAAACCCTATTTAAAACCATTTATTTTCTCCATAGGAGTCGTCACTTTTTTCGGATGTAGTGAAACAACCCCTCTGTATGAAGCAAAGGAAAAAAGCTTAACAGCAGAAGAGGTAAAAACCTATACGGAGGAAATTACCAATCAGCTTTCACCTGTCTTGCATGAAGACTTTGACTTGAGCCTTTGGGCCGTTGATTCCTTGATGTACGATGCTATTTCTATTCAAGCGTTGAATAATGGTGACATTATTTACAGCCATACAAATAGACAGAAAGATTCTGAGTTTGACATCAGAGGTCATCAGGATTGGGAGATCAGATCAATTGGTCTACAATCTATTGAGGATAAGAGAAGATTTTTGAGGGAAGAGCTTTCTCCAGAGCGATCCGAGATCAATTCCTGGCTCACAGATTTGAATGGAGATGGATCTCATGATTGGCGAGACATGACCGTTCAGAAGGAAGAGATCTATAAGCTATCTGATAAGGACGGTGATGGATATGCCGACCACTCTATGAGAATGGTTGAAGATTTTAATGATGAGGTGACAGATGTCGCTGGTGCTGTGATGATGACCGATGAAGCGCTATACGTAGGCGCAGGGCCAGACATGTGGAAGCTTGTTGATAAGAATGGGGATGGGATCATGGATGAGAAGGAATCTCTTTCACACGGCTATGCAATTCATATTGGTTTTGGTGCTCATGGCATGTCCGGTCTTGAAATGGGCCCTGACGGAAGAATCTATTGGGGTATCGGCGATATAGGTTTCAATGGAAAAGGGCCTGATGGAAAGGAATGGAAATACCCTAATCGCGGTGTTATAGCCAGAGCTAATCCAGACGGAAGTGATTTCGAGATTTTTGCCATGGGGGTTCGAAATACCCATGAATTTGTCTTTGATGAGTACAACAACTTAATCTCTGTCGATAATGATGGTGATCACCCAGGAGAGAGAGAACGTTTGGTTTACCTAACCAATGGCTCTGATACAGGCTGGAGAACAAACTGGCAGTTTGGAAAATATAAAGACCCGGATAACAACCCCTATAAGGTTTGGATGGATGAGAAAATGTATCTCCCAAGATGGGATGAGCAGGCAGCTTATATCACACCTTGTATCGCAAATTATGTGAGTGGACCAACTGGGATGCTATATAACCCAGGTTCGGCATTGAGCTCAAAATACCTGAATACATTCTTTGTAGTTGAGTTTGTTGGGAATGCCAGCCGGTCTGCTATCCATGCTTTCAAATTAAAGCCAAATGGAGCCACATTTGAATTAGAAACAACCGAGAAGTTGGTGTCTGGAGTGCTACCAACTGGAATGGACTTTGGGCCTGAAGGAGACCTTTTCTTTGCAGACTGGATCATGGGCTGGGGTACCAAAGGATATGGACGTATGTGGAAGATGTCGGCCAAGTCAAACGAGTTTGAATCCTTACAGAAAGAGGTACAAGGTCTTTTAAAGGAGGATTTCGGTCGAAAAGACCTCAATACCCTTACAGATTTGCTTTCCCATCAGGATATGCGAATTAGAAGAAAGAGCCAGTTCGAGCTTGCAAAAAGAGGGAATGATGGCGCAGAGGTTTTTGAAAAGATCCTGGCAGAATCTTCGGATCAATTAGCAAAGATCCATTCGATTGTCGGTTTAAGCCAACTAGCCAGAATGGATGAAATGGATTATGCTCAGGCCATTGTCCCCGCTTTACAAAGCGAGGATCCTGAGATTAGAGCTCAAGCGGCCAAATGGATAGGGGATATTCGTTTTGATGGAGCTAACGATCAATTGATAGCTGGACTTTCAGATAGCAATGCACGAGTTCAGTTTTTTAGTGCAGAAGCAATAGGAAGGGTTGGAGTAAGCAATGCAGCTGATGATCTTATCACTCTATTGGAACAGAACAATGATCAAGATGCCTATTTGAGACACGCCGCCACTCTGGCATTGGCGAGAATAGGAGCTGAGGAGAAGCTGGTTGGCTTAGAGAATCATGCTTCTGATGCGGTCAGGATGGGAGCCGTAATTGCCCTTAGAAGATTAGAGTCTCCAGAGCTTAGAAGGTTCCTTGATGATTCTAATGAATTGATTGTTACTGAAGCAGCAAGAGCTATTCACGATGATTTTTCAGTAGAAGAGGCTTTGCCTGACTTGGCTGCATTGATCAACACTACCTCTTTCACTAATGAGCCCTTGATGAGGAGAATCATTAGTGCTAATCAAAGAGTAGGAGGAGAGCAGGAGTTCGATCAGACGCTCGACTTTGTTTTGGCTTCTAATTCAAGTAATGATTTGAAAAAGGAAAGTATCGCTGCCGTGGGCACTTGGGCCAAGCCGTCCTTAGTCGATAGGGTTGATGGAAGGTACCGTGGTGAAGTGGTAAGAAATGATGAATTCATTGCAGAAAAAGCTGGGCCAGTCTTGATGCAGCAACTTTCAACAAATGATGAAGAACTTAAGATTGCAAGTATTGATGCCATCGGAAAGTTAAAGATTAGTTCGGCTGAATCAGCTCTTTTGGCCAGCCTAAAATCTGACCCATCTATGGATGTGAAGGTTAAAAGTCTTGAAGCGCTACAAGCGATTGAGTCTGGTTCTTTGGGTGATGCGGTCGAGTATGCTTTGGCTAGTACGGCATATCCTTTACGAATCGCGGGCCTTGCTATGCTGGAAGAAGCAGATATGGAAGCGGATCAGCAGATCACACTTCTGGGTGGAATTATTGAAAACAGAACAAATATAGAAAAGCGTTCTGCGCTTCTTGCTTTAGGTAAAATGACGGGCAGTGCTGACTTTGATATTTGGAATGATGTGATCAAGTGGTTTGAAGAAGATAAGCTTGCCCAACCGGTTTGGGTGGAGCTTGAAGAAGCTATTGAATCTACTGAATCAGCAGATTTGATGGAATCTTATCAGGCTAAGTTGAAGGAAAAGGCGGGAGAAGAGGAGTGGAAAATGTACGCTGGAGCATTAGCTCAGGGTAATGCAATCGAGGGAAGATCCATTTATCTGGAAAATCAAACTGCACAATGTATTAGATGCCATGCATATGATGATATGGGTGGGAATGCTGGTCCAAATCTCAATGGTGTAGCGAAGAGATTGAGTAGAGAGGAATTGCTAGTTTCTCTTGTAGACCCAAGTGCGAGAATTGCTCCTGGTTTCGGTCAAGTTAGCGTAAATAAGAAAGATGGAGAAACCATCACGGGGACCTTTATCTCAGAAACTGAAGATGGAATTACCTATGCTAATGAATCTAGCGAGGAGTTTTTAATTCCAAATGCTGAAATAGAATCTAAGACCATTTCTATGTCAAGTATGCCTCCTATGGGAGCATTATTATCTAAGAGAGAGTTGAGAGATTTAGTCGCCTATTTAGGAACCCTGTTTCGGGAATAAGCTAATTTCTTAATCGTTTTAAGGGGTTCATTTTGAGCCCCTTTTTTTGTTTTATAGTTCGATAGATGAAGTGTCTTTCCCTAATTAGCCGATTACATTCTAAAGCATAAGGACATAAAAAAAGCCGGAATAAATCCGGCTTCCTGGTTGATTGGTGGTTGTTTGAATTAATTCAAGAACTCATCGAACGTCAAGCTAATGAAGTACATGGTTCCAACTGTTGGGTTACCCCATGCTTGTCTATATCCGTTTCCGAAAAGGTTAGACGCACCAACCTTCAGGATAGACTTGATATCTTTCAACTTGTAGCTGAATTGTGCGTCAAATGTTCCGAATGCTGGCATCTCAGAAAGTTGCTGAGAAGAAACCGCAGGAGCTACAAATGATGATTGCCAAACGAAGTCTCCTTGCCATCTGTAAGAGAAGGCGAAACCAAGATTCTTGGTCAATTCACGGTTAGCAAGGTTGATTACGTATCTGTATTCCGGAGTGTTAAAGCTTGGCTGGAATCCAGTTTCAGCTAACTCATCTAGATTGGACAGGGTATTGTAAGAAACATTACCTCCAAGCGAGAATCCTCTTGGGAATTTGTAATCAACTCCTACAGCCCAACCCCAGGATTCAATAACCTCTGTTCTATTCACTGGAATAGAGTATACAGTTCTAGTATCTGCGCTTAGAAGATTCAAACCTAAATCAGTCTGTGGTGTACCTGGCTGATAATTCGCATCCTGAATCAACACCTGACCACCGATGAAATTCTCAAAACGATTGAAATATGCATAAGCATCAATCAAGAGTCTCTGACCGAGCAGTGATTTATAACCTACTTCAAAAGACTTAACTCTTTCAGGCTTGAATTCTGTCAATTCAAATTCCTGAAGCAAATCCTGATTTGCACCTGCTGCCACAACTGGAACCAGTTGAGGAGTGAGCGTTGCGATGGCTTGCTGAATTATCGCTGGATCATTAGGAATATTTCCTTCTTCCACTTGACCAAGAACTATTTGCGTAGCTTGAGCAAGTGCCTGAGCCTGGATTGCTGGATCTTGAGCGGAGGTCAATACCCCAGCTCCAAATCTTGAAACTGTGTTTAGACCGTATACAGGATTTCCACCGAAATTGTATCTATCTCTGAACAGGGGTAGACCTCCAAGAAGCCTTGCCTGAGGAGTGAATAAATCAATGTACTGATCCTGAGTGGTTGGAATTCTAAAGCCTGTTTGATAGGAAGCTCTGAAGTTATGGTTTCCAGCAGTGAATACACCGGAAATTCTTGGGGACCACTGTCCCTCGAAGTTTTCATTCTTATCGTAACGTACAGAGGCAGTTATTTTAAACTTGTCATTGAAAAGCCTCTTGGTTCCCTGTAGGTAACCACCAAATTCAGTAATACTGAATTCATCACCGTTTTCATCCAATGCAAAAAGGGTTCCTTCAGAGTTCAGCTGGTAGGTCCTAAAATTACCTCCAATGATAAATTCGGCAAATTTGATGTCATCCGATAAGTTATAGGAACCTTCGATTTGATATAGATTCGTCTTGTCAACAAACTTCGCACCTACACCATTCTCATCTCCTGGAATAGGTCTGGAAGTAACATCAGCTAAAGCTTGATTAAATTGAGCAGTACCTGGTACAAATCTGTTTCTATCTGCAAAACCACGAGCTGCCACGTGAGCAGCACTAGGATCAAGACCACCTAGAACGGCTTGTGCGTATGCACCCACATATTCTGGGTACCAGATTGTACTAGGGTTATAAGCTTCATTAATGCCTTGAGCTGCAATACCTACAGCATAAGAGTCACCAGATCTTTCCTGAGTGGTATAGGCTCTCAAGAACCAGTTAGCACCTCTTAACTCTGCTTTATACTGACCCATATTAAAGTTAGCAATAGAGTATCTATCAGCTCCTGTATAAACGGTGGTTCCTGTCCCATAACTTCCCTGGAAAATAGCTTCAACTCGATCATTGACTCTCCAATGCAATGCACCATTTAGCTTCAATGAAGTAGTTCCATAGTCCGCAATGTCTCTTTCTTGATAACCTGTTCTTGAAACGAAAGTATTTGGAATGATCTGTAGAGCTTGAGGAGGTAGAAGTCCAGCTTCAACCATTCCTTGGGCCACAGAATTCATATTTACAGAATTTTCGTCTCCATAAACGTTTACACCATTGTACCCAGGATTATTTAGTCGAGTTCCGTCTTCAATTGACGATCCATTCAAAAGAGACTGATCTCTGAAGTCATTCGCTTGCCAATCATCGGCGGTCAAATAAGAAACGTTCACCTTAAAGGCCACCTTGTCACCAAATGCTTTAGCGTAACGTGCACTTATGTCAAAAAAACCAGTACCAACAGTGGATCTGGTATCCTCATTCATGATACCTGTTTTTACGCTGGCACTAAGTCCTTGGTACTGGAATGGATTCTTAGAATTCATTAAAAGTATACCATTGATGGCATTTGGTCCATAGAGTGCTGAAGAAGTACCTGGAAGCAATTCAACACTCTCAAGGTCAAGCTCTGAAATACCTACGATGTTACCCACTGGAAAATTAAGTCCAGGAGCCTGGTTATCCATACCGTCGATTAATTGGACAGTTCTAGTGTTTCCATTGGCATTGAACCCTCGGGTATTGAATGACTTAAAGGTTAGGGATTGAGTACTCATTTCCACACCTTTCATATTATTCAACGCATCGTAGAAACTAGGAGTGGGTGCATTTCTAATTCCAATTATGTCCATTTTTTCAACAGACACAGGAGACTGAAGAACTCCTTCTTCTACACGGGACGCTGAAACAACAACTTCCTGTCCAAGGAGTACCGTTTCCGCTAATTGAATTTCTAAATCGGTTATGCCTCCAGTTATTTCTACTTCTTGAGAAGTATATCCCACCATAGAGAAAACTAAGGTAAAGGGAGGCTCTTGATCTACATTTAATGAAAAGTTACCATCGAGATCAGAAATGGTACCAATGACTTTTCCTTTAACTAAGATGTTGACACCGACCAGGGTCTCACCTGATTCTGCATCAACTACTGTCCCTGAGATATTTGTTTGGCTGAATGCCATACTAACCCCAAAGGAAACTAGTAAAGCCAGTGAGAAAACTGACCTACTAACTAATCGAGTAAAGTTGCTCATAGAATTGAATTTGTTTAAGAAATGTAAACAAACTGTGTGCAAGGGTGATTGCAGTTTGTGTCGAAATTTAGGCCAAATAGGGCAAAAAAAGACCGTTTATGGTAAAAAAGTTGGAGTTCGTACTTCTTAACAAAAAATTAATATTTGGAAACTTTGGGGTATAACTAAGGATATATTAAAAAAGAATATGGATTGTTAGAATTATGAAATCGGATAAGCCATTTTGTTAAAAAATCTTTATTTCATGATTTTTTATGGAATTTTCCATCTAAACAAAAAAGCCTGAACGAATCAGGCTTTTTTTAGTGAAATAGCGAATTACTACGAGTTTTTGTTCTCTTCATTTACATGGGTGACAAGACGGTCGCAGAGCGCCTTTATCTCTTCTGACATGTATTCATCTCCCGTACTATTGATAATGGTTTGAGCCATACCGCCCATAATATCAATATAGAATCTCTTCATTTCTGCCACGGACATTTCTTCTGTCCAAAGATCAATTCTCAAGGTGCTGTGATTAAGATTATCCCAGACATTGAGACTTATACTTTTTGTTGATTCTAAACCTACGGACTCTTTATCTGTCGCTTCCCAAAGGATATCCTTTGGTAGGTTCTGATCATCAAGGTTAACCTGAAACTTTATTTCTGACTTTTTCATTTTCTCAAATTTCTCTAGCAACTATTGATGTTTCGGCAAAGTTCAATCAAAACTTCATTTCTGGAATTTCCCCTTCCACAATCAGTTTGCCTTCTGTTTTCTCCTGAATTTCTTCCACACTCACCCCTGGAGCTCGCTCCCTTAAAATAAAGCCACCATCCGAATTTACTTCCAAGAACGCAAGGTCTGTCACAATCTTTTTGACACAACGAATACCCGTAATAGGCAGGGTACATTCTTTGAGTAGTTTGGAGGCTCCAGAACGAGAGCAATGCTGCATGGCAACGATGATGTTCTCTGCTGATGCCACCAAGTCCATTGCGCCTCCCATTCCTTTCACCATTTTTCCTGGAATCTTCCAGTTGGCGATGTCGCCATTTTCAGAAACCTCCATGGCGCCAAGAATAGTTAGGTCCACATGGCCGCCCCTAATCATGGCAAAGGATTCAGAGCTATCGAATAGGA
>CAZLUY010000436.1:0-2759 GCA_964562785.1 uncultured Limnohabitans sp.
GGTGGAGGAGGGAGACAATATCAGCTCCTATTCATTGGACAACAAGGGATACATACAGGGAAAACTGATACCCTTTTTGTAAATAATAAACAGACCGATACTGATTTCGAAATTCGACAAAAACTTACCCGATATATCAAATTAGGTTTGGCTCCCTATGTTGCAAAAACGATGGCTGGGGAGACGGTTGAAATCAACATGAAAGCGGATTTCGCTGATTTGGAAAAGCCAGTGCTGGAGACTGTTGATCCTTGGAATTACTGGGTCTTTAATATAGGTAGTGATGCGAATATTGAGATCGAGGAGTTAAGCAGGGATATCAATATTGGTGGAGAATTTAATATTAATCGAATCACCGATGAATGGAAAATATCCCTTGGTGGGAGAGTAGAGGAACGGTTTAGAACTACAATTCAAAAAGAGCCAAGACTTGATGAAAATGGTAACCCTATTTTAGATGAGAATGGTGATCCGATCATCGATGAGATTGAGAATAATTTTGACGTATCCGAATTTGGGTTTAATCATCAGCTGGTGAAATCCATTTCTCCTCAATGGTCTTATGGATACGATATGGAAGGCCTCCAGAATACGCGCTTTAATTATCAGTTTCAGACTCGTTTTAGACCTGCAGCTGAGTACAACTTCTTTCCTGAGTCAGAGCAAAATTCAAGGTTCCTAAGACTTAATTATGGGGTTGAAGTCAGGAATAATAGATATGTAGAAGAGACGATTAATGGGGTTACAGAAGAGACCAGGTTCCTCCATAGTTTAAGAGCCAGTCTGGGACTTAATCAGCGTTGGGGTACTTTGGAAATTGGATATCGGATAAGAAACTATCTGGATGACTTTAGCTCCTGGACCACTGGTATGAATGTCAGAGCGGATGTGCGGGTCACTGGAAATTTCTCTTTCTTCATGCGAGTTGAAGGCAACTACGTGCAAGACCAGATTTACCTTGCTGCAGGTGACTTCACCGAACAGGATATTTTGAGTGGGGTTGTAACCTTGCCGTCAGCATATACCATTGATTCCAGGTTTGGATTCAATTATCGATTTGGTTCTAATCTCAACAACTTTGTGAATCGAAGATTCTTCGGAAGGGCCAATTTTGTGGGGAATGATTGATGGATTATTGATTGAGCATCCATTTATAGATGCCTAAGTAGTCGAGCAGGATAGTTCTTCTTTCCTGCTCCTCTTTATTTTCAATATCATCAAGAGATAGAATACATCCAGCCCAACCTTCTTTGTATTCCATTCGCCAATATTGGCTTTGGGGAATGCTGCCATAATCCATTGCTCCTTCTTTAGGATAGGCAGACATGTAATAATAAGGCTGATCCACCACCTGGTCATTCATGGCAAGCCCAAAGCCTACACCAAGTTTTTCATTGGCCTGTACAAAGACCCCGGTATCAAAGTGATGAGGCCAAATCCGAACTTCATCCAGCTGCTGGGTGAAGCCCAAAAAATCCGAGCACATATGGTTAGCCTGAGTTCGATAGAAGCACCATTCCTCTAAATCTTTCTGCCTGATCATCTCAAAAGCGTTATTGACAAAATCATATTGCTCTATTTCAAAATGTAAAGGTCGAAAAACTTCCTTGGTGTCTATGCCGAAATTCTCAAATGCCCTAGCCAATTCTGACTCTAATTGGATCAAGGTCTTACCAGTAATACCGATGCTAAGCTCTGATCCATACTGCTTATTGACTAGTTCATATTTCAGATTGGTGAGATCTAATGTCAATACATAGCTCCTTCCTGTAGCCTCAAACCAGCGACCATAAAGCCTTCGACTTATTGGTTCATAGTATAGATTGGTATGACTGTCATCAGGCTTTGCCGGAACAAAACTCCGATTCACTTTCGCAATGATTTGGGACAGTAAATGGATACGCTGATCTGTCGCGCAATAGGATCTCATGATTTAAAAACTCAATAATCAGGTATATCAGGAAAAACGGCTTTACATGTAGGACATTGCCAGCCGTTCTCAAGTTTAGTCAATCGAATGCCCTGCACATGTGTCACTACAAAATCCTGAATAAAGGCATAATGTGCTTTATGGTTATTGACATCGATCTGCTTGTCCTTGTGCAATTCACGAATCATGCTGTCATATTCCTGTTCTCCCCAGCAATTAGGGCAAAAACCTCGTGGAGCCTTTCCTTTAGTTTCTTCTTCTGGCTTTTTGAAATAGTTAATTAAATCTTCAATCATAGTTTGTGGGTTTATTCAGGCTTGAGGTAAAGCGAATAACCTGTACTTTTTATTCTAATAATTACCGCAATACTTCAATCTTACTCAACTTACTGAATCGCTGGTGGCCAGTCAAATGAGATTGAGCTGATAATTGACAAAGTATTAATAAAGAAAATTGTCTGCCTTTCCTACTTAAGAAAAAGCTAGTGATTGATATTTCTGCGAAGTGATACTGAAAGGCTAATTGTCGGGATAAAAAATAAGGTTCAGGATAACATCTATTATTTATCCTGAACCTTATTATTCAAGCATGAATCATACCTCAATTAATCAGGTAATGTCCTTCCAGAGATTTCAACTCTGGCATTATTAATTATTGTATTGGGATCATCATTTGGGATTGATTCTGATTCTGCTTGGGTTTGTCCTCCTTCTGGTGTCCATCTAGCAGATATTGTTAAACGCCCCTCAAATGGGATGTCACCAAAAGCTGCCGCTTCCAATGCTAGTCCCGCTCTGACTTTTAAGTTTACTGTCCAGGGTGAAATTAC
>CAZLUY010000437.1:0-2499 GCA_964562785.1 uncultured Limnohabitans sp.
AGAGAGTATTCTCGCCTGGCTAAGATTCCCAGGTTTCTGGCTTCCAGAACGTTGATTCGTCTGACCCTTGCGAACGTACTTGAAATTCATCCAGAAGAGTCTGAAGATTTCTTTACTCTGAAAGAGGAAGTTTGATTCCCATTCTTTGCGAAAAGCCGGCGTTACCCTGGAGGCCACCTGTATGTATAAAGAGGATTCTCTTGCCAGCCTCAAAATATCCATCCTGACAGAGCTTGAATAAACCTAAGAGGGCTTTTCCAGTGTAGATAGGATCAAGGGGCAATTGATATTTTTGGTATATCTCGTGAATGAAGTCTATCAACTCTGGTTTAATTTTTCCATATCCTCCGAAGTGGAATTGATCAAGGATTATAGTCTTTTCTGGACGGGTTTCTCTGATGCTATTGAAAACCTGATCGATTTCTCTGTGAATGAAATCACCTTTGAGTGATGAGAATCCCAATAGAGTCTGATTTGGATTTTTACTCAGTGCCAGACCTGTGAATGTTCCCCCAGTTCCTATTGAGGTAGCCAAGTTATCAAAGCTCTTATCTTCTTTACTCAAGATATCTTTTGTGCCTTGTATGGCAAGAGAGTTGGTTCCGCCTTCCGGGATCATGTAAGACTCACCCCATTGTTTTTTGAGCTTTTCCAGAAAACTCGGCTCTGTCTTTTTACGGTAGCTTTCACGGTCTACATAGCAGAGCTTCATACCGGATTCCTTAGCTTGAGAAAGGGTCGGATTTAAGGGAAGAGTCTCTTCACCTCGAATGATGCCGATACTGGAGAGCCCTTCTTTTTCGCACGCTTTTGCGGTGGCAAAAATATGATTTGAATAAGCACCTCCAAAGGTGAGAATCTGGGAGTAACCTTGCCTCTTCGCCTCCTCAAGATTATACTTAAGCTTAAAAAATTTATTTCCGGAGGCATCTTCACTTATTAGATCTAGTCTTTTTACCCATAATTCAACACCATTATCCTGAAACAAGGGATGTTCAATTTTTTGACTTGGGGTATGGTTTTGTGAAAGCAAGGCTCAGAATTGTGGAGGCTTAAAGTTAATCCAGATCCTTTTATCTTGCACTATGACAAGCCCTGAAGCAGATGACTTTGATCCGGAAGGATCAGATCTTTTTGAGCACCATAAAATTGAGGTTGATCCTGGTCAATCCGCCATCAGACTGGATAAATTCGTAAGTGAGAAAATTGCCAATGCTACTAGGAACAGAGTCCAAAATGCAATAGAGGCCGGTAATATCCGTGTGAATGGGGAAGTCAAGAAATCAAATTATAAGATTAAGCCGGCGGATGTCATTCAGGTTTTGATGGAATCTCCTCCAAGAGATACGGAAGTTTATCCTGAAGATATTCCACTCGATATTGTCTATGAGGATAAGGTTCTATTGGTTGTGAATAAACCGGCAGGTATGGTGGTTCATCCTGCTCATGGAAACTGGACAGGAACTCTTGCCAATGCCCTTGTTCATCATTTTCAGGATCTTCCGGAAATGAAGGGTAATGAGGGGAGGCCTGGCCTTGTTCATCGAATTGATAAAGACACTTCAGGGCTTTTAGTAATTGCAAAGGAAGAGAAAGCCATGACTAAGCTGGCGGCTCAATTTTTTCATCATACTATCCAAAGAACTTATCTGGCTTTAGTTTGGGGAGAGCCGGAGGAAGATTCGGGAACAATTACAGGAAACATTGGAAGGAGTAAAAAGGACCGCAAGGTAATGGCTGTTTTTCCGGAAGGGGAGGAAGGCAAGCATGCGGTCACCCATTGGAAGGTCGTTGAAAGATTAAGGTATGTTTCATTGATTGAATGTAGACTTGAAACCGGAAGAACACATCAGATTAGAGCACATATGAAATATGCGGGGCACCCACTATTCAATGATGTAATGTATGGTGGGGATAAAATCTGGAAGGGTACCCAATTCTCGAAGTATAAGCAATTCGTTCATAACTGTTTCGAATTGCTTCCCAGGCAAGCCCTGCATGCAAAATCCCTTGGCTTCGTTCATCCCGTGACTGGAGAGAATCTTATTTTTGAGAGCAATACTCCGGAAGATATGCTACAAGTGCTCGAGAAATGGCGTGGGTATGTGCAGTATGAGGAATAATCGAATCCGTCATTTCGAATTCCATAATTTTTTTAAGCTAAGGAAGGCTTTAATTTTCATATTGTTAGTATTTATCGCTTTTTATTTAAAATAGTGTAAAAAATTAATCAATTGATTAATAAATTTGTAATAGAAATATCATTCTATTTATATTTGCATATACCATAAGGGTAAAAACGATATACTGTAGGATGTTGAAATTGGCAGACAAGCCCTCCTGTCTCGGGGGTGGAGAATTCTGTTTAGCATGTCCTAATCCCAATCCCGATCACCCTGATGTGAATTGGGTTAGGGTCTGGGTTGGGATTGCGATAGGTAGGGATAAAGCATTTTGCTCTGGCAAGGCGCCTAACTACTCCGTGGAGGTTCGAATCCT
>CAZLUY010000438.1:0-5484 GCA_964562785.1 uncultured Limnohabitans sp.
AGGAAAAGTACTTCATCGTGGGACTGCGGAGCTTAGACTTGCTGCTCTAAATGCCATTTCTCTCAGCAAACCTGATTTCCAACCACCATGGGCTGGCGATCCTCAGGGACCGATGGTGGCTCCGGGTGAATACAGCGCAGAGCTGTATGTATTGACTAATGGCAAGCTGGAGTCTCAGGGCGAAGCCCAAAGCTTTACAGTAAAACCTATTCCTTCCATTAGTACAGATTCTGATTTTGCTGCAACGGCTGAATTCAATAAGAACTCCATGGAGCTGTATCGCAAAGTCAATATCGAAAGCCGAAAGCTAGGCGAAGTCAGTAATAAAATTCCATATATGAAGGCCGCCTTGATGCAGATGAGTTCGGCAGATGCCTCGTTGTTTGAAGGCTTAAGCTCTATAGAAAATGAGCTTCGGGATTTACAGATCGCACTTCAGGGTGACTGGACTAGAGGATCAAAAAATGAGGCTTCCTCTCCATCCATTATGTCAAGGGTTTGGCAATCTCAAAACTGGGGAACAACACAGGCTCCTACGGCGACCAACAGAAAAAGCCTTGAACTTGCTGAAACTGGATTAGCTGACTATATGAATCAGATTAATGGTTTCTTCAATAAGGTCAGTGGCTATGAAGAGCTATTATCCAAGGCCGGAGCACCTTATACTCCGGGGAGTGGAAATTGATAAAGGAATGCTTCAAGGATGAAACATATAGCTCGGAGCGAAGCTATGACATACACCATGTTATCTGAGAAGATCTTTAAATCGGTATTTCATTTAATCTGAAAGATTCAGCTGCCATGATATGCCATATTTGTCTTCACACCATCCGAACATCTTGCCAAACCCGTAATCACCAACACCTTTGTAGTTGTCTAGAGGAACCATAACCTGCCCTCCATTTGAAGAAAGTTCTTCGAATAAAGCTTTTATCTCAACTTCAGAGTTGCAGGCAACGAACAGAGATACACCCGGTGTAAATGACCAGGCATGATTATAATTACTTTCGGAGACCATATACTCTACACCATTGAGTTCAAAAACTCCATATTTGATAAGCTCAGGTGTTCCTCCCGCTTCCCCTTCCAAGTATTTTGTTATACTTTTAATTTCTGAATTGGGGAAAATAGATATGTAGAAATTTATCGCTTCTTCAGCCTTACCACATTGACTACCCACGAATGTTAGGAATGTTGATGTTTTCATTATTTGAGCTTTACATGAAACATTTAGTCGTACCTGGTGACAGACAGCTTGGCTATCCGCATGGTTTAATTTACCCCTAGAAGGTAATTCTAACTTAGTGCAATCAAAAATATCTGGTGTTCTGGTACTGCTTTGTGAGGAAACAAACCATTGACGGCAGGAGGGATTGGATGTTTTACTTTTCAGGGAACCAAGTGTCCCTTAATATTTTCCATTCACCCTCATCTTTCTTCCAAACCAATAAGTACCGTCCACGATCAACTACAGTTCCATCCGCTCGTGACCAAACTCCTGTTCCATCCTCAACCAGTAATTGCTCATTTCCCCACAGCATATTGGTGGTAAAGCTTGCACCTGTAATTTGATTTCTAATCATACTACCAAATACCCTGGTTATATTTTCTCTGCCAGCAGTAGAAGGGATAATTTCAGCATCCACCATATACATATTTCCCAAGGCAATGGAATCTCCATTCTTTAGATGTTTTTCGTATTCCCGAAGTCGTAATTCTATTTCACCCTCGAGAACAGACATGTCCACTTTAGTTTTCAATTGCTTTGCACTTTCTTCTTGCTCGCAGCTATAGATTATGACCGGCAGAATTATAAGAAGTGATAGTCTGATGGAGCTTGTTCTTAGCTTTTTCATATTCAGCTTAGGTTAATCAGGATTCGGATATTTCCTGTAATCTAAACCTAAGTATTCAATAAGTCGTCAGGTCATTTTTTCTGCTCTACATCCCAGTCCATATCAAATCGTTCTTTTAGGTACTCCTTTAGTGGACCTAAGCCAATTTCGGCTCTTCGCTTGTCCACATATTCAGGTTGCTCAATAGGGTGGGGGACTCTTCCTGAACCTTCAAATTTCCACTGAGTACCATACAACTGATTTTTGCCTTCTTCCACCAGCAAGCGATCCTTCATTTTCGCATAGCGAAGAGGTTGAGCCTCTCCCTCTTTAAATGCCTTCTCTAGCATAGGGAAATACTTGGATCTCAATTCGTAATCCGTATGATTAATGATTAGAGCGGCACCTGCAGCTGCATATTCTGTCACCGAGGAAGCCGTTGGCCAACCATACAAATCTAGGAGTTCGATCAACTTTTCACGATTCTCTAAGTGGTTTTTCTCTTCCATGGCCAAAATGGGAAAGATTGTAGGTGAGTCGAAGTAACCTCCATTCTGCATATATTTTCTCCTTTCAATATTTCCAGCGTACATAAAGCCCTGATCTTTGATGATCATCCTGAAAAGCTCTTTTGCAAATGGGACATTCCCGATTGGACCATTTTTGGTTTCATATTTTTTGATTTGATTATCGACTAATTTCTCCCAGCGAGGATCTTCGATAAGACTTAGAAATTCAGGGTTGTGCAGAGCTTCTAATGTTGAATCAGCTTGAAGAGCATGCTCCAGAAAGTAAAACGAGGTATCTCTCATTTCAGAGGTCCATAGAAGAGCGGTGACCGAGGCAACATCGTATGACAATTCAGGTGATGGACTTTGACGCATCGCTTGAGCGTACTTCATTAAAGCAGGAACAAGAAGTCCATTCCTTTTTAGGCTATCCGCTTCATTGATTAAGTCTTGACCATAACCCGTGTTAATGGATAGCATGGCGAGGAAGGAGAGAAATACTTTTTTCATAGCTATGGGTCTTAATTGTAATGTAATCATACGCTTCGCTAAGTGGAAAAATGAGCATTGTCGACGATTGACTGGTTTCAGAAGGGATTTAGCATTTATCCTTCAAGAATTACCAATGGATTCCATGCTGAGGCGGAGATTCTAATTCAAATAAAAACCCTAATTTGAGTTACTATGAAAAAGCTATTCTCCATTATCTGTCTCCTTTTATTTATTGCAAGTACTGCCAAATCCCAGACTCAGGTTTATGAACTCCGAGCCTATGAAATAGGGTTTTTCCGATCTGCGGATATCATGCACTCTTATTTTGAAAAAGCTCTGATTCCTGCTTTGAACAGGCAAGGGGCAACCAATGTGGGTGTCTTTGAAGAAATGAGTGAATCCTTACCAAGGAAAATCTATCTACTAGTTCCTCACAAGGATATTATGGCATTTCAGGATAGTGAGACGAAATTATTTGATGATGCAGAATTTGTAAAAGCGGCTGAGCCATACTTAACTACAGATCAGGCAGCTATTCCTTTTAATCGTGTAAATACCAGCCTAATCCACAGCACCAAGGAATTTCCTGAGTTGGTTGCTCCTGATAATGCGGGGCTATATGAACTCAGAATCTATGAAAGCCACAATGAAGCTGCTCTGAAAAATAAGCTAAGAATGTTTGAAGATGAGTTCAGCATTTTTGCGGATGCAGGTCTTAACATGGTCTTTTATGGAAAGAATATTTCTGGTGGCCAAATGCCCTGTTTGACCTATATGCTAGCGAATACCGATATGGAGGAAAACAAGGAGGGCTGGTCGAACTTCGTAAATCACCCTGACTGGAAGAAGCTTGTTTCGATGGAAGAATACAGAGGGAATATGAGCAATATCACTCGGATTTTCCTCAAGGCCACCGGCTATTCGCAGATCTGACCAATAGTCTTTTGTGACTTTTTATTGTCCTGAGAGTACCGATTTGAAACGGTCATTCTTAGCCTCTATGGTCTAAGGCCTTTCTCTCTATCCCACGGATAAAATCAGTCTTGGCATTGGCATATTCGTTACCATCTGACCATTCTTGTTTTGCGAGTTGTTTCTTGAGATTAGCATAATCCTCTCGGTCGGTTTTCGAATTTCTTAGCTGATCCCTAAAGGCCAGATGCCTATTCCAAAACTCAGTATCAAGACCCACCATATGAATATGGTGGGTTTTTCGATTCCCTTTGTGTTTTTGAAAGAATCGCCTTTCAGGCATGATGTCGTTGTATTTGTCAACATACAGATATTCTAATGCTACAATTCTATCTATGATTTGGTCAGCAAGCCCAAAGTCATTTAGCCCTATCATAATATCAATTATGGGTTTGGCGCATAAGCCTTCTATTGAAGTGCTCCCAATATGCTCTATCCTTGATTCAATTCCTGAAAGTCGATTCATTAAGGCTTCCTTCTCAGCTTGGAATAGCTTGGGCCATTCAGGGTTGTAATTGACTAGTTCGATTTTCATAAAGAAGACTCAAGCTATATAAATTGTAAGCCTTTGGATATGTAATGATTATAAAATTTATTCCAAAAGGCAGGGAGCTTTTGTCAATCCTTTGCCTTAGGCAAGGATGTCCCATCCGGCAAAGCCCACAATAGCATAAAATAGGTTACTTAGAATATGAATTAGGATTGCCATTTTTAAAGACCCCGTGCGTATCAAAATCCAACCCCAGGTAGCACTATAGAGAAAATACATGGGCCACAAAATCATCGGACTATGACCTGATGTAAAAACTATGGAAGTTATAAGGATGGCCGACCATGCAGGTAGTTTCTTAGCCAGTGATGACTGCAGATATCCTCTAAATACCACCTCTTCCATTATTGGTCCGACGAGGAGTGCGAGTAATAGAAAACCAGACATTTCCAGGGCTCCTCCATTGCTTTGGATGAAACTAAACATCTTAGAGCCTCCACCAATGATTCCTTCGTAACCCAAGGCTGGGAGGATAATCGATCTATATATCCATGCTAGGAAGTGTGTTGAAGCCAATGCAACCAAAACCAATAAAAGCCCTCGACTTTTTTGGATCTTGCTTTCTCCAAACCCTATTTCAGGATAGAATGATGAGCCTGTTTTACGGATATCCCACCAGAAAAAGATCAAAATCAAAACACCACTAAGCAAGGTTGATGAAAGGCCAATTATCTCCAGTGGAATCTCCCTCGAGGGATTCAAAAGCTTAATTGCATAAGATATTCCGATTCCCGCCAGCAGCTGAAATACATACATTATGGCGATAGCCAGAATTCCCCTCTTGATGGTTAATTTCTGGTGATTGGAATCAGCCTCTATTTTCAGTTTTGATTGTGTAATGGTCATGTTTATAAGGTTTGATAATAGGCCACTACGTGGCCTTTGGTATTCAAGGAGAATTTCTTAAATCAGCTATAGGCTGACCATAAAGGAGGATAGCAGGAGCAGCTAAATCTTCTCAAGAAATGGGGATGAGTTTAGAAAGGCTTAATGCCCAATGGTTGAGGGAAAACTGATCAATTCGGATAGACAAACAGTCCAATCCGTTTTTCAGAAGCTAAAGGATCGCTCATCCTTACTGATTCTGAAATCTAAAATGACCCCAATGATGATTAGGGCTAGAGCG
>CAZLUY010000439.1:0-4313 GCA_964562785.1 uncultured Limnohabitans sp.
CCAGTACTATTCAGGTCAGCTTTTTGACATGGAAAGCATTACAAAAGCTGCACATGCTGCCGGAGCTTTTTGTGGGTTCGACTTGGCTCATGCTATGGGAAATGCACCATTGAACCTTCATGATTGGGATGTAGATTTTGCAACATGGTGTAGCTATAAGTACTTGAACTCTGGACCTGGGAACATTTCTGGAGTTTTTGTTCATGAGCGATTTGCAGACGATAAGGATATTCCTCGATTTGCAGGTTGGTGGGGTCATGATGAAGGACAGCGTTTCTTAATGGAAAAAGGCTTTATTCCTATGCATGGTGCCGATGGTTGGCAGCTAGCGAATACCAATGTGCTCGCTATGGCTGCTCATCAGGCATCTCTGGATTTATTTGAAAAAGCAAACCCAAAAAGGCTTCGTCAAAAGAGTGAGAAATTGACCGGGTACCTGGAGTTTATAATCAAGAAAATTAGTGGTGAATCCGGTGTATTAGAAATAATTACTCCCGAAAGTCCCTCAGAGAGAGGTTGTCAGTTATCTTTGCTGATTCATAAAGGCGGGAAGGCTGTTTTTGACGTTTGGTACAAGGAAGGAGTGGTTGGAGATTGGAGGAATCCAAACGTGATTAGAATTGCACCTACGCCGATGTATAATAGTTTCCTCGATGTCTATCGTTTTGGTACAATATTGGAACGATCGCTCGCGGAGTTTGCTTAAGTGTAAGGCAGCCAACTATTTGACTGATGGAAAAAAATGATATTACGCTTCTGGGTGCAGGCTTAATTGGTTCATTAATGGCCATATATCTGCGTAAGCAAGGCTTAGAAGTAAATGTATACGATAAAAGGCCTGACAACCGGAAAACGGGTTACATAGAGGGTGGTCGATCGATCAATATGGCTTTGAGTAGTCGTGGTTGGAAAAGTCTTGAAGAAGTTGGTTTAAAAGATCGTGTGCTTCCTCTTGCGATTCCAATGTATGGGCGCAGAATCCATGACGAACACGGAGGAACAACATTCTCTCCTTATGGAAAAGAGTCTCAAGCTATTTATTCGATTTCCAGAGGAAAATTCAATCAACTTCTGGTTGAAGAAGCCGAGAGACTTGGTGCTAATTTTAATTTCAGTCATACCGCTGTAGATACCAACTTTGCCAATCAAGAGGTGAGTTTTAGTACCCCTGAAGGCGAATCGACTGTTGGCTCAGAAGTGATTATTGGAGCTGATGGAGCATACTCTTCTCTGAGGATGTCCATGCAGAAACAGATCAGATTCAACTTCAAGCAGGAATATATTACTCATGGGTACAAGGAGTTAACCATTCCAGCTGCACCGGATGGTGAGTTTGCAATGGACCCGAATGCACTTCATATCTGGCCGAGAGGAAAGTTTATGTTGATTGCATTGCCGAATCCAGATAAGTCATTTACCTGTACACTTTTCCTTCCTTTCGAAGGTACAAAGGTGTGCTTCGACAAGATCAATGATAAGGGAGATCTCAAAAGCGTTTTCAAGGCATATTTTGAAGATGCGTATCAGCTGATGCCAGATCTAACGACTGAATATTTTGAGAATCCTACCTCTGCACTGATTAACATAGAGTGCTACCCTTGGGTGATTGGTCAAAGTCTTTTAATCGGGGATGCGTCTCATGCCATGGTTCCGTTCTTTGGACAAGGAATGAATTGTGGGTTTGAAGATTGCTCCATTTTGAATGGATTAATCGAGCGCTATGGAACGAGCAGTTGGGATATGGTTTTTGAGAAATTTCAAAAAATCAGGAAGGACGATACCGCTGCTATTTGCCAGATGGCAATGGATAATTTCATTGAGATGAGAGACTCTGTGGCGGACCCTAAGTTTATGCTCCGTAAAAAAATCGAAGCTAAACTACACGAGCTTTATCCGAAAGACTGGGTTCCATTGTATAGCATGGTCACGTTTTCTCATACACCTTACTCTGAGGCCTATGCTCAGGGCAAACTTCAGGAAGCCATTATGAATAAAGTGATGTCAAATCCATTAATCACAGAAAATTGGGATAAACTGGATTACGAAGAAATAATCAACCAAATGGACTCAGCCAAAGCAGTGTAATCACTGCTTTTTTTGTGTCTATCCCTCTCCCATAAGGCTTTCCTGCCGCAACTGTATTTAGATTTGATTAAGAGGCTTTTTTGTGTCAAATTATAGCAAAGCCTTGAATTACTGATATGTAGATGTTGGAAGGACGGGTTTGAAATCTTAAACCCAAAATGCTTAACAAAAATTTCTTCAAACCTTTAATAGGAGTCCTCGTCTTGGCAGCCTGTGAGGCACCAGAGAAAATTCCAGTGGAAACGGAGGATTCTCCTGCCAGAACTGCACAGGAAGAAATGGAGACATTTCTTCTTGAAGAAGGCTTTGAAATCCAGCTTGTTGCTTCGGAACCGCTTGTTGAAGATCCTGTGGCCTTTTCTTTCGATGAAGACGGAAGGCTTTGGGTTGTAGAGATGCGTGGATTTATGACGGATATCGATGGGACCGAAGAAGAATTACCCATAGGTCGAATTTCGATATTGGAGGATCTGGATGAAGATGGAGAAATGGATCAATCTACCGTCTACCTGGATAGCCTGGTTATGCCTAGAGCATTGGGTTTAGTCAAAGGAGGAGCTTTGGTTGCCGAAAACAACTCTCTTTGGATGACCCTGGATTTGGATGGTGATTTGAAGGCTGATACTAAGGTACTTTTTGATTCCACCTATTCCCAAAATGGAATCCCCGAACATTCAGATAATGGGTTGATGAGAGCCCTGGATAACTGGTATTACTCAGCTAAGTCAAAATTGCGTTACAGACAAGTTGGTGGTGAATGGGTGAGGGACAGTACCGAAGCCAGAGGCCAATGGGGAATAAGTCAGGATGATGAAGGCCGGCTTTATTACAATTACAATTGGTCACAGCTTCATGGTGACTTAGTTCCACCCAACTATTTTTCAAGAAATGCTAACCACTCCGCCTCCACAGGGATTGATCATGGCCTTACCATTGATCGGAAAATCTATCCTATAAGGTCCAATCCGGCAGTGAATCGTGGATATATTCCAGGGACTCTAGATCAGGAAAATAAGCTTTTGGAATTCACCGCTGCATGTTCTCCAGTAGTCTACAGGGGAGATATTTTTCCTAAGGAATATTATTCAAATGTCTTTGTCTGCGAGCCCTCTGGAAATTTGATCAAGAGGAATGTCGTGGAGGAAAAAGGAGCTATTCTCTCGGCTTTTGATCCAAATCCAGGCAGAGAGTTTCTGTCTTCGACAGATGAACGATTCAGACCGACAAATACAGGTATTGGTCCAGATGGAGCACTATACATAGCTGATATGTATAGAGGGTTAATTCAACACGGTGCCTATATAACACCCTACCTTCGTGAGCAAACTCTTGAAAGAGGGCTCGTTTTGCCGGTTCATTTGGGTAGGATATGGAGGATAGTTCCAAAGGGATTTAAACAGAAGCCTTTACCAAAATACTCCACTTATTCTTCCCAAGAGTTGATCGAAGTGCTTTCCCATGAAAATGGCTGGCATAGAGATATGGCTCAGAGACTATTGGTTGAAAAAGGAGACCTTACGATAAAGCCAGCCTTGGAAAGGCTAATCGAGCAGGATAAAAATGATAGAGCTAGACTACATGCAGTTTGGATTCTTGAAGGACTTGGTGAATTGAGTCCGCAAGTATTGATTCCTCTTTTGGGTGATTCTTCAGTACAGTTGCAAAACGCTGCGCTAAGATTACTTGAGGGAGTAGAATTGTCGGGAGACCAGAGCCAAGAATTTGATGAATATATTTCAGCTCTGCGCACAACCACAGACCAAAAGTTGGCACTTCAACTTGCCTTGTCTTCAAGGGATATTGGGGTATTAGAAGAAGTTCTTTCAAACCATTTAGAGGAACCCTTGATAAGGGATGCGGTATTAAGTGGCCTCCAAGGAAGAGAGTACGACTTTCTCCGGGCACTTTGGCAATCCGAAAAGTGGGAAACCGAGAATATGGCTCATTCCATTTTCCTGGAAAGTCTCGCCATGGCTTTAGTCAAAGGCGGGGATGTACAGCAAGTCTCAAATGCTATGGCTTTGGTAGAAAATGAAAAGGATTCTTGGAGCTGGAAATCAAAAACTCTTTTATTGGGAATGGCGATTCAGGCTAGCGACCCTGATTATGTCGGTAGAATCGAGCTTGGCTCTAAACCGGGTTTGTTAGCTTTAGCTGATTTGCCGTTAGATGAACAGAAAAAAGCTTCTTTTGAACGTCTTTTTTCCTGGCCAGGATACCAGCCTGAA
>CAZLUY010000440.1:0-6292 GCA_964562785.1 uncultured Limnohabitans sp.
AAAAGAGGATCGGAATTGGGGTGTCAGCTCCTTAAAATTAAAATTGATGGAGATGACACCTAGCCAAATCAAGTAGATCAAGGTACCTATCAAGGCCAGGAAGTAAACAATGGCTAGCCCAACCATCACCAGATTAAAATCGATCCAATCCAATAAGTAAATACCTACAAGTATTCCCGACATCAATCTCAAAAACACTTCACGGAAAAATGTGGGTACCGCTACTTTGACATAAGATCTGCTGAAGGCATCCAGGATACTGTTCAATAGAGCAAAAAGGGCGATCAACAAGACTACACCCAGGAAGTCAATTACTTCTGGAGAATTCTCCGCGAAAAGTCCTATGATTTGGGCTTTGAAACCAAAAAATAAGATTGCAACAATGGTAAACCCTAAAAGCGATAGAAGTAAACTATAGCTCAGGAAAGTCGATTTATTGCCTTGAAGTTTTGGGAAGAATCGGGTGATTCCATGCCCTAGTCCCAGTTGAGCGAAGGGAACAAAAAGCAAAGCTAAATCTTGTATGGTGCGGAATGCTCCTAGTTCGCTTGGATCAAATGCATAGGGGTAGAGCCAGAGAACGTTAACGTAGCCGATGACCACGCCGATGTAGGAAAATAAGCTGGTCTGAATACTCTGTTTGGCTACTTTGCCCATGGAGTAAACTTAGAAAAAATAATGAGTATTTAGTTCAGGGTTGAACCTAATTACTTAGCGCATTTATCACAACCGGGTTCTGTGCTAGGTTTAAAAAACCATTTCCTGACCAGGTATATTCCTGCGGTGATTAGAAGAAGACCAATGATTATTTCTTGCCACATACTAGGAGAAGATTTGGTAAGTGAGAAGTGCCATGGTATAGGCTAAGGTAGTCATATAAAGGGTTTGGATCAAAGGCCATTTCCAACCCTTAGTTTCTCGGTAAACCACTGCCAGGGTACTCATACACTGCATGGCAAAAGCATAAAACACCATCAAAGAAAATGCAGTGGCTGTACTGTAAACTTTGACATCAGTACCCGCATAGGTCTGTTGAGACAATTTCTCTCGAATAGTAAGGTCATCCTCAACATCACCTTCTATACTATAGATGGTGGCTATAGTCGAGACAAAAACTTCACGAGCGGCGAATGAGGTGATCAATGCAATCCCAATTTTCCAATCATATCCTAGTGGACGAATAACTGGTTCTATGGCTCTACCCATGATTCCAATAAAGGAGTTTTCAAGAAGAAGCGAACTGGTTTCAGCTTCAATAGTTGCTATTTCAGTTTCACTTGCTCCCTCCATCCGTAATTCACTCTCAGCTCGGATTTGATCCATAGTGGATGGAGGGCCATAGGAGGCAAGTACCCAGAGTATTATTGAAATGGCCAATATCACCTTGCCCGCTTCGAGAACAAATGTTTTTGACTTTCCATACATGGTGATGAGCACATCCTTCCATCTTGGAGTTCGGAAGGAGGGAAGCTCCACCATCAAAAAGCTCTTTTCATCGGTCTTAAGAATTTTCTTTAAACCAAATGAAGTGACTAGAACCCCTACGACACCTAAGATATAAAGGCCGAGCAGGGCTAAAGCTTGCAGATTGATAAATCCAAGAACGAATCGGTCTGGAACGGTGAGCCCAATTAAGATAATATAAACTGGGAGCCTTGCTGAGCAGCTCATTAATGGTGTCACCAAAATGGTAATCATCTTCTCTTTCCAGTTCCCTATGTTTCTTGCAGCCATTACTCCAGGGATTGCGCAGGCTACCCCAGACACCAATGGTACAATGCTCTTTCCATGAAGTCCGAAGGGTCTCATCCAACGATCCATAAGGAACACTACCCGAGACATATATCCGGTGTCTTCCAGGATGGCAAGGAATCCAAAAAGAAGGGCAATCTGTGGGATAAAGATTACAACGCCACCAATACCCGGTACAACTCCTTCAGCAATAAGTGATGAAATAGGTCCAGCAGGTAAAGCGTCACTTACCCAGACACTTATATCAGCAAAAAGGCCGTCGATAAGATCCATAGGGACTGAAGCCCAAGCGAAAATAGTTTGGAAAATCACCAGAAGGATACTTCCAAAAATCAGATATCCGAACACTGGGTGCAAAAAGATTTTATCTAATTTATTTTGAACGGGTGGGGCAGTCTTTTTGGATTCCACTGCCTTTTCTACCAATTCATCTATTTGTGAATAGCGGAGCTTAGTTTCTTCTATTTGAGCTTGCTCCAGATCAAACTTTGAATCGGAAATCTTTGCCTTTATCCATTGCTGATCCTCAGCTGAGATACTACTATCCATCGGGCCGAACCGGAGCATTTGGTAGGACTGATATAAATTGTCGAAACCAAACTTCTCCTTGACGGAGACTAGCATATCTTCAGGTACTATTTCGGAAATCCCAATAAAGCTATGTGGTTCCCCAAAGTTTCTTTCATGGATTAACTCTTTGAGCGGCTCCATTCCCTTCAGCCCTCTTGCATCGGTGTTGATGATGGGTACTCCAAGGGTTTTGAAGATATCAAATGTTCTGATTTTCATGTTGGCCTTCTCGGCCAGGTCTGACATGTTCAGAACAATGGTAAGCTTCACGCCTAAGTCTATCAGTTGGGTGGCAAGGAAAAGCCCGCGGGAAACCTGAGTGGAGTCAATTACCATCAAGACATAATCCGGCTTCTCTTTCTTACTTAGCTGATTAAGAACCCGGTGAGCAATAACCTCGTCCTCTGAGTTTGGGTAGAGACTATGCGTGCCCGGAAGGTCAATGATATCGTATTGACTTCCTTTGAAGTCCATGACCCCAGTTTTTTTGTCTACAGTCACACCGGGGTAATTCCCGATTTTTTGACTCAGCCCCGTCAGATGATTGAAAATCGTCGATTTTCCAACATTGGGATTACCGATGATGGCAATTTTAAGTCGTTTTTGTGATTCGGCGATAGGGCTTTCCTGCATAGGTTTATTCAGGTAAAACTGAAATTAAAGCAGCCTCATTTTCTCTTAAGGCTAATGTGGTGGCTCCAAGTCGGAAGGCCAATGGACCTTTTCCAGGAGCAGTATGGGTCAAAGTGATTTTTTTTCCAGGTAAGAAACCCAACTCCAAAAGGTTTATTTTCAAAGGGGAATCTTTAATGCTCTCTATAGTTCCTGTCGAAAGCAGATCAAGCTGATTGGCTGGAATGGGCATATAATGAACTTGGTTTGACGCCTCGAAATTAGTACTGTTTGGATTCATTCTAAAATGAATCCTAAATAATTATATAAGGTTCAACATTTCATCAGTGAGCGAAAACTCTCTTCCTGACTCTAGCTGCACTCTGATGGTAAAAACCAGATTCAATTCTTCGCGTGGTTCTTCTAGCCATGCTAGTTTATATAGCTCATCAGCATACATTTCCAGGCCATTGGATAAAAATTCGCCAATTGGTTCGACACCTTCTTCGAAGTAATAATTCATCCCAAAAAAGTCAGAGATATCATCACCCGTGGTATATATCTGCCCGTTAGGAGCGGTAAATTCTTTTAGATTAATGATCTGAATATTTACCAGGTTTTCGGTACTTTTTGGAGGAATCGGACTACAAGCATAAGCTACTCCTGGAATAGTGGGTCCAACTTCAATTGCAGCAGAAACAGTTTGGAAATCTTTGATACGAATAGCTTTAACCACTTGATTATAAGGGAAGGTACCTTCTGGTGAAACTTGTTGGCCATTAGCCACAAGAGTTAAAGCTTCCATTTCTGTAATATTGAAGTCTAAGACTTCAAAGTCTGGTTGACACCCGCAGGAATCATTACAGACTACCCCACAGCTAATGGGAAGAAGACCCAAGCCTACAAAAAGGAGAAAGGTTGCAAAGTATTTTTTTGGAGATAGGTTCATGATGTAGTGGAAAACAATCACTTATTCAACTCAACTTCTAGTAAATAGTTGAGCCCTTAATCCTTAATCTCTACCAGAAGACAAATTTTAGAAGGAAGCGTTGATGCCTAATTTGAAATTAATCCCTGGAGCTGTAATTCCCGAACTATATGGTCGGTACCTCTGATTTGTTAGGTTTTCAACTCCTCCAGAGATCATGATTACATCGCTTAAATCGAATGTTCCTTGCACGGATAGAATAAACCAGGACGGAGTATATGGAAGTCCATTATCATCTTTTGCATACAAATGTGGTTTACCAATCTCTTCTAAAGGCATTTCATCATTTGATACTTCAGCAGCATATTGAGCGTTTAGTTCTGCCTTCAATTTTCCTTTGGTATAGGTAATCCTGGTTAGGCCAAAAGCAGGGGCTGCATGTCGGGATGGGCTGGTGCTTTCATCATCTAGTTCTTCGGTTCCTTTTTGCCAATTGTATCGGCTTGTGAGTAGAAAATTAGGAGCAAAGGAATATTCGATACCAACCTGAACGCCATAAACTTTGGCCTGAGCTGCATTTTGAATTGCCAGTACATCGCTCAACTCCCCATCATATATGATCTTTGATTGACCATCTATGGTGAATGGTCTCCTTACCAAGGCCTTATCCAAAAGAGTATAGAACCCAGTTGCCTCAAATTTCAGCCTGTCATTGAAACGCCCATTTACATTTAACTCCCAATTATAGGCATACTCTGGTTGTACGTCTGGATTCGGTACTAATACTGTTCCTGGTTCAGAGTCGAATACTTTGCCCATATCATCGACATTGGGGGCTCTAAAACCTGTGGCAAATACTGGTGAGATACTAAATCCTTTCACTGGGATAAAGATCAATCCTAGGCTACCCGTAAGTGCGCCAAAATCAGCCTTTGTTTCAGTGAAAGGGAGTGGATAAAATTCAAGGTTTTTACTGAAATCAGATGAAATACTGATGTAGTTATACCTGAGGCCGGTTTGAAGCTTCAGCCTGTCAGAGAACTGTTTATGGAATGTGGAGTAAGCAGCTCCCGAAAACCAATCAGACTCAGGATATCTCACAGAAGCGCTAAATGGTTCTAGGAGGACAATTTCGATCCCAGAAGAGTTAGATTCTACCCTATTGTATACCACTTCAGCTCCATAACTAATGAAATCTTCACCTCTTAGGCTTTTGATGAAATCGGCATTCAGAGAGAATGCATTTACCTTTTCAGCTCTGGTGGTCTGTTGGTCCGATCCGAATCTTCTGGTAATCCGACTCTCTTCAAATAGCTGATGGGCAATTTTAATTTTAGCCTGATCGAAGGCCATTGATTTATTCTCGAAATTGATCCCTAAAGCATTCATCATCCATTTTTGTGGACCATAATCCCAGCGGGCGGACCTTAGGTCTTGTGGGTCTCCTTGTATCAATCGATCATATCTTGGGATGTTACTGGTATTACTAAGATGAAATCCATAATCTATTTCCAGTTTATCATTTGGCTTAAATCTAACCTTCTGCATGAAGTTGGTTTGATCGTAGCCGCTAAATCTTTGGATTCCTGGGTTTTCATTAAGCAGGATCTCATCATTACCATCAATTCTGGTTTGGACTGTTGGTCTGAGGTAGTCATCGCTGCCATTCTTCCCCATCGTTAAATCTCCAAACTCTACATAGGATAAACTGCTGAGGAAGGACCATTTTTTTAAACCAAAACTAATATCCCCATGAATCATTCTTTCATCGCTCGCACTGGCAATTCGTGAATTGATATTTCCACTCCAAAGCGGGGTGTCATCAGTAGCAAATCCTGGCTGTAAGGTTTGAAAAGACATCACACCTCCTATGGCATCACTTCCATACATGACAGATCCCGGACCAAATAGTACCTCCGTGCTTTGTAAGGACATGGCATCTAAGGATATGACATTATGAAGATTACCGCTTCTGAAAATGGCATTATTCATTCGAATCCCATCTACCGAATAAAGTAGTCTATTAGCGGAGAAGCCTCGAATCATGGGGCTACCGCCACCTTGCTGGCTTTTTTGAATAAAAACTTCTCCAGAGCTTCCCAACCAATCTGCGGCATTGGCCGGGTTTCTCAATTCTATATTTTCTGACGAGATGACCCTTGTTTTTGATGCTATGTCATGATCATTTTGTCGCCACCTATTTGCAGAGACTACTGCTTGATCCATTTGAATCAAACTTGCAACAAGCAAGACTTTGTATCCCTGGGACTTAATCTCTTCAGGTGTGAAAGATTCACTTTGGTAACCAAATAATTGGAGATAAATGATCTCCTCATTTACCAATGGCGAAAAATCCACTTCTCCATTTTGGTCAGACACAGAATAGTTTTGTGGATTCGCACCAAAAACCAGTACTCCTTCAAGAGGATT